>JAYRNL010000140.1:0-6223 GCA_041912235.1 Cyclobacteriaceae bacterium | reverse complement strand
TCGCATGACCTCGTCGTTGGGTGTACTCAAGAGTAGCTTCGATCCCGGCTGCTGCACAGGCGTCGATAATCTGGCCTTCAATGGATGATTGAAATCCCTGACCGGAGTACTTATTAATAATGAAGAATACCTTTTCGGCCATGGAGGTGGCACCGGGTAGGCGTACGGTTATTTCCCGCTCTTGAGTTTGTCCTCTATGTATTGGATAGCCTGTCCGATGGTCTGAAGTTTATCGGCGTCATCGTCCGGAATCTTGATATCAAAGGTCTGTTCAAATTCCATGACGAGCTCAGCGTAGTCAAGCGAGTCAATGCCCAGGTCTTTCACAAAACTGGCATCAGGGGTGATCTCTGACTGCGGGATGCCCAGCTTCTCGGTAAGGATGGATGTAATTTTCTGCTGGATCGTTTGCATAGCCGCCAAATGTAGGAAAAAAGGCTAAAACTTAAGCAAGAACTCGGTTCCTTCACCGGGCGTCGACTTGACGGCAATCCGTCCATCATGAACGCGCATAATCTGGCGGGATAAACTGAGTCCAATTCCCGAGCCGGTCTTCTTTGTAGAGTAGAAGGGAATGAAAATCTTCTCAAGGGCTTCAGGATCAATTCCCGGTCCATTGTCTTTGACACTGATCACCGGTCGGCCTTTGTCGCTGGTGAAGGCTGAAAGTTCAATGCGTTTGTCTGTCTGCTCATCGAAGGCCTGAATGGCATTTTTGATCAGGTTGATTAGCACCTGCTCGATCATGGTCTTGTCGGCAATGGCCGTAAGTTGTGCAGGTTGGGTTTGTGTCGTGATGGTTACCCCATGATCACTGAGCTCCTTCTTGTGGAGCATGGCCATCTCATCCAAAAGAGGTTGGAGGGCGATTTCGGTCAGGCGGGGTTGAGGGACCTGGGTGAGGCTTCGGAATTCTTTGACAAAACGAATCAGGCCTTCGCTGCGGCGACTGATCGTCTGAACGGAGAGGTGCATGTCTTCCAGTTCGTCTTTCTTGATTTCCGGTGAGGCGGCTTCCAGCTGTTTGTGCAGCTCTTCCTCCACGGTGACAGCCAGGGACGAGATGGGAGTAACGGAATTCATGATTTCGTGCGTGAGCACACGGACGAGGTTCTGCCAGGCCTCCATTTCCTTTTCTTCGAGTTCACTTTGAATGTTGCTCATGGAGATCAACTTGATCTCTTCGCCACGCAATGTGAGTTCGATGGCGAACACGGACAGCTGAACCGTGTCGTCGCCGATTTTAAGGTGGATAAGTTCCCGCCCGCCGGTCTTCAATTTCTGAAAAGATTCCACCAGGGTTGGACTGGTATCCCTCAATTGCTGGATGTTGGTGATCGGCCCCACACGGAGCAACTTCCGGGCAGCACTGTTAATGATTTGCACCGTGCCGTCCTTCTTGAACGTGAGCAGGCCGATGCCCACGTGTTGTACTATGTTGCGGAAGAATTGATAGTCCGAATCCTTATCCTTGCGGTTGTTCTTTGCCGCCGCAAGGGCTTCATTCAGTTTGCGGCACGTCTCGTATACTTGTTCGCTGTTGGAATTGGTCTTGAACGTCTGACTTGCCTCGTCGAAGTTGATGGCGGAAAGATCAAGGGGTGGAGGAGGGGCGAGAAAACCCGGCCGTTGCGCGTTGAGTGCCTGCGTCAGCTTCGTAAACTGAATCACGGCGGCGATGGCGACGGCGGCCCGCAGCACCATCGAGGTATCGGTGGCAAAGAAGACTCCGAGTAACATGGCGGTGCCTGCTAATAGCAGCACCTGCGTGGTCAGCGGAGAACGCCATTGATTGTCCATGCCTGGGTGGTGGCGGAAAGTTAGCCTATTACGCTAACCTTTTACGTATCCGGCGTTCCGATGTTCTGCTTTACTGCGTGTATGACAGGCCCAGTACCTTTTCGCCAATAGCATAGCCTGATAGCCTCCCTTGCACGTTGGAATTGGGGAAATGAATGCCTGCGTAAACGCGCGATATACCGGCCTCTTCTGCCATCTGGTAGAAGTTGCTGAACGAGCGGGGGGCCAGACCCAGATTCAGGGAACTGTGGGTCTTGTCAGTGAATGCGAATTCTTCGCCGAAAATGCCCGCGAGTACTTTGGCGGCTGAACCGGATTGCGTTGAGTGTCCGGATGTATACTCCGGGAACGGTGGATTGGGAATTAGTGGAATCCAAAGAGGATCAATATTTGGTTGTATGAACTGAGAAGGACGGAGCAGGTTGTTGTCATACTTAGCTTTCCAGCAATAAACAAATGCGTCTGACATGGCCATTCCGAGTTTCACATATCCCTTGGCTATTGCACCGAGATCAAGCTTGTTTTCTGTGGCCAATTGTGCGAGGATATAGAAAGAGTGCCCGGGTGGAGTGTAGGTCACAAATCCCTCGTCGGCCCAGTAGTACGCGATGGTCTCTTGTTCGGAAGTAAGCGATTTTGCTGTTGTGTAGACAGCTAAAGCGTCAGCATAGAAGCTGGAATTTGAATCTGTAGAATATGGAGGGTAACCGGCCGTAGTGATTGTCGTTTTCAGATTCGGAATAAACGTTCGGTTATTTCCCCAGAAGGGAAGGAGCGCGAGCTGCGAGTTGGTAGGCTGCCACTTTCCTGGACCGGCAGGCGGAACGTAGGATGCGGGAAAATTCCGGTTGAAGGCCTTGTGACCTCCATCCTTTTTCGAGTAGGAATACACCGAATCGGCAACGGCCCTTCCATATCCAATGGAGCGGCTGGCCACATCAAGGGTCACGGTGCCGAACGATTGTACATACGCTTGCTCCAAAGAGTCAATAAGATGCAGGGTGGGGGCAGGAGCATTTTCAAACATCTTGCGGGTTATACGGGCAGCCGCCGAGTTGGCGCTTAACGCCCAGTGATACTCCACGCCCGAATCGGGGAGTGGCAAATAGGTGAGTTCAGTCAATTGACCCACGAGGGATTTTCCCTTGGTAATACCATGAACCAAGGACTCGTAGAAGGCCAAACCACAATACCCAAAAGCCCGCGATACCACGGGGGGTGTGAAGCCCGGCGATTCCTTGGCATACTTCAGTTGAAGGTTGATCCAGTCGGTGGCCAGTTGACCGTCATACGTGGACGCGCTGGGTGTTGACTTGACGGGGTCATCGGAATGGCACGACCCGGCCACAATCAATAGTGCGATAGCCAAGAGGCTATTGCTTGATAACCTTGCCTGTCTTGATAACATTACCTTGTGAGGTTAGTCTATAATAATAGAGTCCGGGCCGGATGTCGGGTTGAAATGTCGCAACACCTTCGCCGAAATACGACTGAAACACGGCCCGCCCCTGGACGTCAAATAGTTCAATGAGCGTAGGTACCGGAGATCCGGCAAATACGGAGAACTCCTGATGGATCGGGTTTGGGTAAACAGCGGCGACCGAGGGTCTTATTTCAGGTGCTCCGGTGACAAAGCTGCAGGAGCCATCGTCGGTGTTGGCCGCAGGGTTGTAATTGAAGGCCGTGGGATTGGTGCATCCCGTTACTGGGACATAGCATCCATAATTTACTGTAGCTGTCGGATTGAAGTTGGCGGCCGCCGCATTCATGCATCCCAGGATACCAATTCCGGCTGCGCCTTGTTGAACAAGTATGTGCTTGTCGACCGGAGGATTGAGAATGCGTGTGCGCTGACCGCCGGGCCAGAATACTTCGACAGAATCGACGGTTGATGTGGTATTCAGTCCGAAATGAAGAACAGAACTGCTTTGAGATGCGTGGCTTCCACCGCCGCTCAGCGATCGGATGCCTTTGGAGTTTGCATAATACACGTTAACCGTGCTGCCGTAACCATCGCGGTTGGTGGTGGTGCCGTTCCCCTGCAGACTCACCTGGAGCCAGTGGTGACCCATGTTTTGGTTGTTTATATAATATAAGGTGTAGTCCGACACGGGTACCCCGGTAGAGACGAGTTTGGAAACCAGCATATCCTCATCGCCGTCATTGTCAAAGTCGCCCGTGGCCATGCCGCGGTGCATTTTCTTGTCATTGACCTCGGCGGCGGCGGAGACGTCCTCGAATGTGCCGTTCTTCAAATTATGGTATAGTTTGTTTTCACTGTTGAGACTCGTTTCATAGGATTTTGCCGCGGGGACATATCCATTGGCCACATACAAATCTTCGTAGCCGTCGTTGTCATAGTCGAGGAAGGCGGTTCCCCACCCGACAACATTCAGGTTGTTGATGTCTTTACCGTCCTCCACGCCTGCCGCGGTGGTCACATCCTGAAAGACGCCGGAGGAAGTCTGTCGGTAAAGGATGTTTCGTCCAAGGTTAGTGACATAGAGATCAAGCTTCCCGTCCTTGTCGTAGTCCCCCTGTGCGATCCCCATGCCGAAGATGTGCGCGTCAAGACCACTTGCAACGCGGAGGTCCTGAAACCCGGGTGTGGGATAGGTGTTCTTGTAATACGCATTGCCGATATGGGTGAACAATCCGAAATCATTGGCTACGTAAATGTCTGGCAAATAGTCGCCGTTGATATCGGTGAAGAGTCCGGCGAGTCCGCACCCTGCATTTACGGGTCCGGGTGGAGTGGTGGTGTGGATGGTGTCAGCAACACCGATGGACAATCCGATTTCCGTGAAACTCAGGCCGCCGAGATTTCGGTAGAATTCGTTGGGTGAACAAGTATGATTGTATCCAACGACATTGCCATCGGAATCGAAGAGTGTGCGCGGCACCTGAACGTAATTGATCACATAGAGATCAAGTTTGCCGTCCAGATCGTAATCACCGGACACCAAGGCGGTGGTGTTTCGGGTAGTGGTGATGCCGGTGGTGGGAGTGATATGTGTAAAGGTGCCGTCGCCGTTGTTCTTGTAGATGAACAGGGGCATGTTGCGGGCCGTGCCTACAATGACTTCGCGAAAGCCATCGTTGTTCAGGTCGGCGGTGACCACGGAAGTCGTCTTGTAGCCGGTTGACGCCTGGAAACCTCCGGCCGCAGAGGTTACGTCGGCAAAAACTCCTTTGCCGAGGTTCTTGAAGAGTTTGTCTGGTTCGAGGCCCCCGGTGAGATAAACATCCTGCCAGCCGTCGTTGTTATAATCGAAGACGGCCACGGCGGCACCCATAAAATCACTCGCAATGGCGACATGTTTCATGCCATGCGTCAACGCACTTTCTTCGAACTTTACTTGTGCAGAGGTGACAAGAAATGCGCCCGCGAGAAGTGCCAGAACCAGTGAATTCCTGACGAAAGTCATGCTCAAAGGTAGTTGTTTCGATGCTGGTGGGGGCGCGATGAATTTAGTTTGTCCAACAATTAAGGAAGGGCTTCCAATCCGAAAACGGTTGCGGGAAGGTTTCCGGAAAATCGTGTTAAAAAATGAGGAACCCCATGTTACATCATCCTCAAATTCATTGTAACATTGAAATCGATTTGATTTTCTAATCGGTCTGTAATTATCAAACTAACCCAACTTTTGGTATGACAAGTTTCTATCTGTCTATTCGCAGGAATCTGACAGTAGTGCTTCTTTTGCTCAGCCTGGCGGCTGCGGCGCAGGAGCGTACTGTCAGTGGACGAGTCACCTCCGCAGAGGATGGTTCCGCGGTGCCCGGCGTTAACGTGCTGGAGAAAGGCACCAGTAATGGAACCACCACCGACATGGATGGTAACTTCAAGATTAATGTATCGTCGGAAAGCTCGGTACTGAGCTTTTCATTCATCGGGTTCACCTCCCAGGAGATCACGGTGGGAGCCCAGACGGTGATCAATGTGAGCCTTCAAAGCGATATCACCACACTTTCTGAAGTGGTGGTCGTCGGTTACGGTCAGCAGGAAAAGCGCGACGTAACCGGTGTGGTCGCTGAAGTGAAATCAATTGACTTCAACAAAGGAGCCATTGTGGCTCCCGACCAGCTGATTGCCGGTAAAATCGCCGGCGTGCAGATTACACCCAACAGCGGTGAGCCGGGAACCGGCGGTACCGTGAGGATTCGCGGTGGTACGTCAATCAATGCCAGCAACGATCCGCTGTACGTTATCGACGGTGTTCCGCTGGACATTACGGGCGTTCCGGGTGCTCGCAACCCCCTCAACTTCATCAACCCGAATGACATTGAAACGTTTACCGTGTTGAAAGATGCCTCCGCTGCCGCGATCTACGGTTCGCGTGCTGCCAACGGTGTCGTGATGATTACGACCAAACGCGGTAAAGCAGGAGAGGTAAAAGTTACCTACGACGGCTTCTTCTCC
>JAYRNL010000139.1:0-22898 GCA_041912235.1 Cyclobacteriaceae bacterium | reverse complement strand
GTATCCTGCCCGGGCCAGCGTGGCGTACCAGCCCGGCGATATATGCCCGTTCGACAGGAAGAACATGTCCTCGTCCTTTCCGTCCATGCGGAAGGCGGGATTGTGTTTCATGACGTGAAAGTAGAGTGCCACAAAGAACTCCGTGCAGCCGAGCGACCCGCCGGGATGCCCCGACTGGCAGTTATAGACCTGGCGGACGATGTCGCGCCTTATTTGTGTGCAGAGTTTGTGAAGGTGGGTGAAGTCGGGGTGGGCCATTCAAACTATTTGCAGCGAAGATTAGACAAAAGTCGTAAGTCTGCAAACATCCGTGTGGCTGTATCGCTACCGTTTGTATTTACCGTAAATCGGTTGCCCGGGAAATACATTGCCGATGGTCTTTCCGCCCTTGACCACTAAAGTTCCGTTGACCAATACGTAGGGGATTCCCTCGGAGAATTTCAGCCCCCCTTCGAACGTGGCCTTGTCGATGATGGTATTAGGGTCGAAAACGGTGATGTCGGCATCTGCGCCCACCTGGAGGCGGCCCTTGCCACGCATGATGGGAGCTATGCCTTCCAGTCGCCGGGCCGGGCGTATGGTCATCTTGGCCAAGGCGTCCATCAATCCAAGGGACTTGCGCTCACGCACATAGACGCCAAGCACGCGGGCAAAGGTGCCGGCCGTACGCGGGTGGGCGAGGCGGGAATATGGCATGCCGTCTGAGCCGATGGTGGTGATCGGAGAGGCGACACCCGCCTCAATCCACTCGGGCTTCATGCTGTGAATGATGACCACGCCGCCCTGCTTCCGATATTTCTGGAATGTGTCCTCATTAAGGCGTTCTCCGGTTTCAACCCACTGGAGGTCTTTGTAGGTGATGCCCAGGCGTTGCTGCCAGCCTTCATCAAACAAGGCTGATTCAAGGCTGGTGGAGGCCGCGGTGTAGGGGTATACTTCCGTGGTGATGTCAAGCCCCTGCTTTTGGGCGTTGCCGATCATGCGAAGGGCCAGTCCAATTTCATCCAGCGTCACACTGTTCAGGTGGACGATATGAAGCGATGTGCCGTTTGAAGCAGCATCGGCGATGGCCTGCTGAACGGCAATGGCCTTGCCTTCCCTGACGTGTGAGAAGATCATGGTCTTTTGCTTCGCAGCGAATTCGTACACATTGAACACCTCTTCGCGGTTCGCCCCGGGATAGTACGCGATAGGTACTCCGATGCCGAGGGCGCCGGCCTTCAGTTCCCTATCGAGCAGGTCCAGCATGGGCTGCATTTCATCGGGGCCCAGGGCCATGTAGTTGTACTTGTGGCCTTCCGACTCCGGCAATGCATTGCCTGCCTTCTTGGCAGCCTGGTCCATCAGTTCAGCACGTGCCCACGGATGGGAAGCGCTGGCGCCGTAGTTCACCACCGACTGGTTCTGCTTGGACGCCAGCCACTCGGCCATATTGGGTTTGCCGCCTTCCAATTCGAGAGCGGTGGTGACGCCGTCATGAGCCTGGTACTCGTGCTCCTTGTTGGTCATGCCATGCACATGGAGGTCAATGAACCCCGGCGACACGATGTGGTTGGTGACGTCGATGACTTCTTTGCCTTTCAATGGATTGGCGGAAATCTCCATGATCCTTCCGCCGCGTATACCCACGTTGCGGATGGCGTCAAGGCCCGTTTCAGGGTCCATCACGCGGCCGTTCTTCAGCACTATGTCATAATCCGTCGATTGGGAGAAAGCGCAAAGGGAGATGGTCAGGAAGGTGAGGAGCAGGAATGGCTTCATGGTAGTTGGGTAGGTGAAGACGAAGATTGCGAAATGCCGCAGAACAAAAAAGCCCGGACGGGTGTCCAGGCTTTGTGATGGGTGATGGCCCTACTTTTTCTTTTTCACGGCCTTCTTCTTCGCGGCCTTTTTCGGCGCCTTCTTTGCCGCCACCTTTTTGGCGGGACTCTTTGCCGCCGCTGCTTTTGGGGCAGGCGACGGTGTGCCGAGAATCTGGGCGGTGTGATTGCGGGTGTCCACCTTGTCGATGATGTTTTCAATCACGCCATTGCCGTCGATGACAAAGGTGACCCGTGCCGTGCCCATGTACTTGCGGCCGTACATTGACTTCTCCACCCAGGTTCCGAATTTTCCGTGTACCGACTTGTCGGTGTCGGCCAATAGCCGGAAAGGAAGCTTTTCTTTGGCGATGAACTTCTGATGGGATTTCTCGTTGTCGCTGCTGATGCCGAAGATTTCATACCCTGCCTTCTTCAACGACGCGTAGTTGTCGCGCAGGTTACAGGCTTCTGCCGTGCATCCGGGCGTCATGTCCTTGGGATAGAAATACAAAACGAACTTTTTCCCTTTCAGTCCCTGGAGGGATACTTCGTTTCCGTCCTGATCCTTCGTGCGGAAGTCAGGAGCTTTGCTGCCGATCGTTAGTGCCATGGTTAGAGTATTTTTTGCCTAAAAATACGCTCGTTTCCCGCGCGGTCAACCACTTTCAATTCGAAATCGCCTTTGAACGGTTCCCGCGGGTCAAGTTTGTCGGATTGCAAGATGCCGGTCTTGAAATCGTAGCTCATCAATACCCAATGCCCGTTGATGGTAGCCTCGTAGTAGGCGATACCGGAGCGACCATCGCGGATGCGGAAGCGTGCGTTATTGCGGTCGAGCCGGATGCGGTTGATGGCGGGGGCCAGGGAATCGGCAAGAAACGTGAACTCGCCCAGTTCCTGGGTGCTAAAACGAACTTTGCCGTTTACCCATTCGCCTCCGACATAATAATAGGAGAGCCCTTCCCGGCGATAGACCGCCAGGTTTTTGGATGGAATTTGAGGGAGCCGTGGCCTCAGCGTCACCCGTACCGATTTGTGCAGAGGCGTTAGGCGGCTGCCCAGCGTGAAGTACTCACGACCCACTTCAATTTCATGATGGGCGTTAAGGAACAGGGTGTCGTAAAGTGCTCCCGACGGAAATGCGATGTCTGCAAAATCACTGTAGTAGGTGTAGTCAGTAGTTGAGGGAACTACATCCTTGAAGTGGAAGGCGAGACTTCCCGAGCAGGTGACTACCGAATCCGGTTGACTTTTCTGCAGGTCGATGAGGTAGACCGTCTGCATCGCGCTTTTGTAGGCGTACCGCAAGCTGTGGTTACTGCCGCCCGAGTACACATCGAGGGTATTGCCCTCACAGGGCCTGGAAGAAACCAGGAGCGTATTTTCCAGCACTTCGTAGTCGAGCCTGGGCGTTTTGTAGGTTGACAATTTGATCTCGTCCGTCACCGGCGTCTTCTTGAGCTTGAACCGTACAAAGCTCGTGTTGCCGGACTCATCCTTCAGGTTCACCACTACGTTTCGGTCATCGTCACGGACGGTAATTACCCCGTCATCCCTGGTTTGATAGAACGGCATCCGGTTGCCTTCGTCAACGTAAAGCTTGTTGTAACGCTTTCCGCGGATCTCGGAGGCTTTGTAGTCCATTAGCACCAAAATGCTTCGCGTCTCTTCGAGATCAACCCTTTCAATGTGCTGCGAGAAGACGCGCTGGCTGTCGACGAACATTTCAATGTAGTTGATTCCACAACGGCCGGGAGAGGCATCCATCCGGTCGTTGCCGAGAATTTCCACGCCTATGCGTCCGTGGGCGAGGATGGGTACCGGAAGCACGTACTCCTGGTTGGACCGTTTCACCAGGGTGAACTCGAACCTGCCGAACCGGTCATTGATCCGGGAATTGATGTCGAGTGTACGGAGTGCGATCTTTTGCCCCGAGGGAGGAATGTTGTCGTGAATTTCCGTGTAGCCGAATTTCAGGGGATTCACCACATAGTTGCCTTCGCGGATCTCGAAGTGCAGGTGGGGTCCCTGGGATGAGCCCGTATTCCCTGAAAGCGCGATGGTGTCGCCCCGTTTGACGGTGAAGTCATTCCTGTCAAAGTTCAGCACAACCTCAAAGCTCTTTCGCTTGTATTGCTCGCGCTTTACCATAGCTCCCAGCTTGCCGTAAATCTTGTCGAGGTGACCATACACCGACGTTCTTCCATCCGGATGATTTACATAGAGTACCGTGCCGTACCCGGATGTGCTCACCTGGGCTTTGCTCACGTAACCATCCGTAGTAGCCAACACGGGCACGCCGATGCGATTGCCGGTGCGTATGTCGATGCCGCCGTGGAAGTGGCTGCTGCGCAGTTCGCCCATGGTGCCCGCGAGGTAGTTGGGCTGACCGGGGTTGATGGGGAATAAATAGTTCACTGCTTCGCTGCCGCGAACGGGTTCCGGGTCGCCGGATTGCGCCACGAGAATGCCCGGAAGGGCCAGCAACAAGAACAGACTACTTAACCTGAAATTCCAACAGCTTCTCATTTTCAATATATGCCGACAGGGTGTCACCGGGAGTAACAGGTCCCACGCCCTTGGGAGTTCCCGTAAAAATCAAGTCCCCTGTCTTGAGTGTAAAAAATTTCGACAAATAAGCGATGATATAATCAAACGGAAAGAGCATCAGGCTCGTGTTCCCCTGCTGCTTCAGTTTACCGTTTACTTCCAGTTTGAAGTTGATGTTCTTCACATCGGCAAACTTCTCCACGGAAATGAACGTGTCGGAGAGGGGAGCAGAACCATTGAATCCTTTGGCGATGTCCCACGGCAGGCCTTTGTCTTTCGCCTTCTGCTGAAGATCCCGTGCCGTGAAGTCGATGCCAATACCTATCGCATCGTAGTACCGCGAAGCAAACTGCTCTTCAATATTCTTTCCCTCTTTGCTGATGCGAAGCACAAGTTCCACCTCATGGTGTATGTCCTTGGAAAAAGAAGGATAGTAGAAAGGCGCATTGTTGCGCAGGATGGCCGTATCCGGTTTGGTGAAGATGACCGGCTCATCCGGGCGCTCATTATTCAACTCCTGGATGTGCTCCACGTAGTTACGGCCAATGGCAAAAATCCGCATGAATGGTCTGTTTTTTGCAAAGCTATCAACAATTGAAGGAATTTTTATATCCCTGCTTTAACTTCGTGCGTTTTGTTATTGTATGAAACTAACCCTTACCACCCTCTTCCTCGCCACCTTGCTGGTCGTCGCCGGCTGCGCAACGGTAGCCGTGACCGGGCGACAGCAGCTTAACCTGGTCTCGAATGAGGAGCTCATCCCCATGTCGGCCCAGCAGTATTCGGATGTCATTAAGAAAGGACCGCTGTCCACCAACGTTGAACAGACGGCCATGATCCGTCGCGTGGGCGTCAACATCCAGAAGGCCGTTGAGCGCTACATGGCCAACGCGGGCAAGTCATCGGAGCTGGCCGGCTTCAGTTGGGAGTTCAATCTCATCGACGACCCGAAGACGGTTAACGCGTGGTGCATGCCGGGAGGGAAAGTGGCCTTCTATACCGCGATACTCCCCATTTGTAAAGACGAGACGGGCGTGGCTATCGTCATGGGTCATGAAGTGGCCCACGCCATTGCCAACCATGGCCGTGAGCGGATGAGCCAGCAGATGGCCGCCCAGATGGGACTCAGTGTGCTTAGCGTGGCCATGGGTCAGAACCCGACGATGTCCCAGGATCTGCTCATGCAGGCCGTGGGCGCCGGTACCCAGTTAGGCATGTTGAAGTTCAGCCGCCAGCACGAGTCCGAGGCCGACCATATGGGATTGATCTTCATGGCGATGGCAGGGTATGACCCCAACCAGGCGCCCTTGTTCTGGGAGCGCATGTCTTCGATGGGCGGTGGCCAGCAGCCGCCGGAATTTCTTTCCACGCACCCGTCCCACGAAACCCGCATCCAGGACCTCAAAGGCTGGATCCCCGAAGCGATGCAGTACTACAAGAAGTAATTGCCGCATTCATCCGTGTCCATCCGTGCAATCCGGGGAGAATGACCGACGCGTACAACTTCCTCGCCGCCTGGCAGCTGTTTCCAGAGAGAGGCACCTATGAGTATGGGAGTCGACCCAAATCAGGGATCTACCGTATCGCGTTTTCAAATTCGCAGAAAGAGCTGCTGATCAGCATCAACTGGGTCACACTCGAAGACCACGCATTTTCTTCTGAATACACGGTAGTACCCGATGGCGACGACCACCCGTTCACCGACACCGAAGTTGGAGACACGGTAACGGCTGGCTTTGCGGACAGCACCCACTTCCACATCGTGTTCCACCGTTCGGGCCAGGAGTCCTTGCGCGTTGAACACGAAATCACGCCGCAAGGGTATCTCAAGATCACCCAGCGACATGCGGTGGAAGGTGAGGTCAAGACCAACACAGAATACTATCACAAGCAGCTGAGTGTATTGCCTTATTCTGCCTCGGTGTCTGGCGCGTTGATTCGCCCCAATGAGGAGGGCATAATCCGTCACCAGGCGCTCACGGCGATGGAAGAGCAGACGAACATGCAGCTTACGCAAATTCGTCAGCAGATCGAACTGCTGGCGATTCAAGCCAAAGAGATTCAGCAGCGGAAAGAACTGTCGATGATCATTTACGACGCTAAGCTGAGCTTCAACCCCGTAATTGGACAGACTTACTACCTCTACCAGAAAGACGACGGTTCACACCTAGTGTCCATGGTAAGCCCGAAAGAGTGGGGACGCAAGATACCTTTCAAGGCCTTCATCGCGGCCGTGAAGCTGCTGGCGGATCACACGTGGAAGGAAGTATGAGAAGTAACGTGCCTGGGCGTCTGCGTGTCAAGGTGCCGATGTATTAACTCCTGGTCACTGTTGCCCTGGCCACCGAACCATCTACCTCCCTGCTCCCTTTAGCACACTCAGTTTGATCTCCGTGAGCCTCCTCTTCGTGTCCAGTGAAAAATCTCCGTTCATGATCCAGTCGTAGTAGGAGGGTTCGTCTTTGAGAACGGCAAGTACCCGTTTGCCCTTGTGCTTGCCAAAGTTGAAAATGGGTTCTCTGTTTCCATCGAGCACCATGCGTCCGGCGAGGTCGACCATGTCGGATGAGGTTAGTTTGTTAAGCTCGTCCATGTCGTTTCTGACCACGCCGATGGGGTTGCCCAGCGCATCCGTTACGGTCTGGTTTTCATAGCGCGAAATTTGGGCCAGCAGTACTTCCATGGAAGCGTGGGTATCGGCTGCCGCGGAATGGGAGTTTTCGAGTTGTCGGTTGCAGTAGAACTGGTAGGCGGCTGACAGGTTGCGCTTCTCCATCAGGTGATAGATCCGTTGTGAATCGATGATGCGCTTGCGGGAATAGTCAAATTCCACATCCGCCCGAAGGAATTCTTCAACCAGCATGGGCACATCAAACTTCAGGATGTTGAAGCCGCTGAGGTCGGCGCCCTCCATGAATTTGGCGTACTCCCTGGCCAGTTCTTTGAAGGTGGGTTTATCGCTGACGTCCGCGTTGCCAATGCCGTGGATGGCCGTGGAGTCCGGCGGAATGGGACTGGTGGGGTTGACAAGGTTATGTTTTTCGTGGACTTCGCCGTTGGGCATCAGTTTAACCACCGCGATTTCCACGATGCGATCCTGCGAAATGTTGGTGCCCGTTGTTTCAAGGTCAAAGAAGCAAAGCGGGATCTTAAGGCTGAGTTTCATGCGTGCGGGAACAGAATAGATCAGAACGTGTCGCCACCGAAATGCTGAACGGCCTCGTAGAACATGGCGGTGGTGATGCCCAACCGTTTGACGGTTTCTTTCGCCGCGGCCAAATTCTGCATGTTGTGTTTGCCCGACAATTTCACCGGGTGGCGTTCATTCGCTGACTCGACAAGGTATTCCGTGCCACCTTCCATCAGGCTGGTGTGGGTCTTATAAGGAACGTAGAGGACATCCGGCTGGCTGTCCTTCGTGATGGCATGGACGACCGGCTCAAGATCAAAGTAGATCAAAACCCCGCCTTTTGGGGTGGAGGATTCGAACAGCGAGAATTGACGGGCATATTCTTCCTTGCTGGGATAGTCGGGCGAAGAAAACCACTCCATGCCGCTGATGAGCCCGACGTGATGTTTGTACCTCAGGAAAATGGTGGTGGGGTCAAGGGCAGAGGAGGGCCCATCCTGTCCTTCGATGATGATCAGGGGTGCATTCGAAAGCCTGACCGAAGGTTTGCCGGAAATGGGCCGGACCAGGACATAGTCAAACGCGCGATTGTGGTAGTTGAGAATGTGCAGGATAATCAGAGTGATCATGCTCTTGCCGTGGCTCCCGGTGATGACCACCCGGTGCTTATTGACACTCTCCTGATGAATAAACTCAGGGTAAGAATAGACGGGCACCTTCAGTTCCAGGGCCCGGTGGAGCTCGGAATTGTCCCGTTTAACAATGGGGTCGAGGATCAACGCATCCAAGCCAGCCTCCAGGCGTTCCGGGTGCCATTCCGCGGCTGCCTTGATCCCCGCTGAGGTCAGCCTTTTGGCGGCCTCTGATTCTCCTGCGCAAGAAGCCGACACCTCGCAGCCCTTGCCCTTCAATGCGATGGCGAGGTCCGCCACCACGGAAGTGGCAATGCCTGTGAAATGAATTCTTCGCGCGGTGCTCATCCAAGTTTTCGGCTTGAAGTTAAGCTAAAATGTTTGTCCGGTGAAAGGGTTCATCATTAGGTATTTATGATGCACGCTTGTCGACGGGGCCATTAAAAAAGTTGAGATCGGTTGAAATTTATTCACAGCACTGACTGTTGTTGTTTGTAGATTGTTTAGAAGTTGTGGACGTGGGGGATTTTTTGATGTATTCCATCCGCTAGGTTTGTTCCTCCAAAATTGAAACTGCGTCCAACAACCACGAGTATGGAGCAACGGTCAACGTCCTTGAGGTCAGGCAGCACCAAGATTGCCAAACTGGTTCCTCGCGATATCGCGGAGAACCTTGGCAAGCTGCCGCCTCAGGCGCTTGATCTGGAAGAGGCGGTGTTGGGGGCTTTGATGCTGGAAAAGAACGCGTTAACTGCCGTCATCGAGTACCTCCGCCCGGAGCATTTCTACAAGGAACAGCATAAAGAAATCTACACGGCAATCACCGACCTGTTCAAGGCCTCTGAGCCGGTCGACATGCGGACGGTGGTAGCCCAACTCAGGAAGAACGGCCGGCTGGAACTGGTGGGGGGTGCTTATTACATCGCGGAGCTGACCTCCAAGGTGAGTTCGGCAGCCAACATCGAGTATCACTCCCGCATCATCATCGAGATGGCCATCAAGCGGGAACTCATCCAGATTTCCTCCCAGGTGCAGCAGGATGCCTACGAGGATACCACCGATGTGTTTGACCTCCTTGACCGTACGGAGCAGTCCATTTTTGCTATATCAGACTCCAACCTTCGCAAGAACTACGATACCATGAAGTCCCTGATGTTCAGGGCAGTAAGCGAGCTTCAGAAACGTAAGGAGCACAAGGATGGGCTCACCGGTGTTCCGAGCGGATTCACCAAACTGGATCGCATCCTTAGCGGATGGCAGCGTTCAGACCTTATTATTATAGCGGCTCGACCGGGTATGGGTAAAACGGCCTTTGTCGTCTCGGCGCTGCGAAATGCCGCAGTGGACTTCAACCACCCGGTGGCCATTTTTTCCCTGGAAATGGCTTCCCTCCAGTTGGTAAACCGCCTCATTTCGGCCGAGGCTGAACTGGAATCGGAAAAAATCAAACGGGGCAACCTGGCGGAATTTGAATGGCAGCAACTGGTGCACCGGACAAACAGGCTGTCGTCCGCGCCTATATTCATAGATGATACCCCTGCACTGTCGATTTTGGAACTACGGGCTAAGTGCCGGAGACTCAAGGCAGAACATAACGTCCAACTAATCGTTGTCGACTACCTCCAGCTGATGAAAGGCGACAGCCAGGGTAACCGTGAACAGGAGATAGCATCCATATCCCGGGCCCTGAAAGGCATTGCCAAAGAACTGGATGTCCCGGTGATCGCACTGTCGCAGTTGAGCCGCGGTGTGGAGACCAGGGGCGGAGACAAACGTCCGCAACTTTCCGACTTGCGGGAATCCGGGTCCATCGAGCAGGATGCCGATATCGTGATGTTCCTTTACCGCCCTGAGTACTACAAGATCACGGTGGATGAAGAAGGGCTTCCCACCAACGGTATGGCCGAAGTGATTGTGGCCAAGCACAGGAACGGATCACTGGACACCGTTAAACTGAAGTTCATCGGCAAGTACACCAAGTTCGCTGACTTCGACGGACCTTCGAATGAGTCATCGTTCGGCAGCATAACCAGGGAGAGCCGTATCAATACCTTCCGGGACGAACCTCCGCCGCCACCTCCCCGGAACGATGATGACATGCCGTTCTAGAGCGGTCTTTCCGATTTCCTGTTGAATGGAGTAGATTTAGCGATCCGCTGAGTCTAACACCCCATGATCGCCCGGACGAGTACGTATGCTTTGGTTCTTTGTTTCCTGACCGGGTTACAGCTTGCCGGATATTCTCAGGAGGTAACACTGGATAGCCTCTTGCGGAAGGCGGATGATCCGTCCCGTATCCCGGAATCGACTGTACTGATTCTTTCAGAGCAGTTGTCACGATTCGAGCACCCGGAAGACAGGGCTTTGATTCATGACCGCATCGCCTCCGCCTATCGGAAGATTGGACAGCTGGACTCGGCGGCAGTACACGCCTGGCGTGTGGTTCGCCTGGTTCCGGATAACCTGGCCTTGTCTTGCCGGGCCTATCAAACACTCGGCTTCGTTGCCTATGCCAAAGAGTTATGGGAGAGATCCGGGAGTTTCTATGAGCAATCCTACCGTCTCTCGGAGAAGCAGAAAGATGCTTACGGGATGATGGAGGCTGCCATGTACCTGGGACGAATCAATTTTCGGCTCCAGCAGGTGGCAGGTGCCCGTGATGAATATGAAAAGGCGCTTGCGCTTGCCAACGAGCTGACGGATCAGGCGGCCAGCTCACAGTTGACCTTTGAAATGGTTGCCGTCTGCCGGTCCTTGGGCGACCTCCGTCGCGCCGAAGCCTTCCTCGAGGAGTACATCAGGATGAATGCAAAAGACACCGCCCGGCTGGCCGATGCCTACAGAGAATTTGGCCAACTCGATGAATCAAAGCAGGAGGGTCGAAAGGCCATTGGTCACTACCTGACCGCCTTGCGGTTTGACAAAGTGCTGAGCAATCCCTTTCCCTCGTTTCAGCGCCTTTCAACGTTATTCATGAAGATGGGTAGTTTGGATACGGCGAAGCTGTATGCCGACAGCGCTGAGGCAACCGTAGGAAAGCTCGCGGATATTGTCGCCTTCCGGGATTGCTTTCAACTTCGTTATATGCTGGCGGAGCAGATGAAGGACACCACCTCGGCCTACCGGTTTCACCTGCGTTATTCCCTATACGATGACTCCGTCAAACACCGGGAAGCCGATCGGAGGGTCCGACAGGTTCGTGATGAGCTTATCCTTACGGCCAACGAAGCCTCGATCCGGACGGCCGAATTGGGGCTGCAGCTCAAGGGCCTTCGTGAAGTTCAGGATCGTCAATGGAGAAACTATCAATTGTTCCTCGCCGGGGCGGTGGCCCTGCTCGCGCTGGTTATTTTCTTGTGGCTCAGGACACGAATGGCATCGATGGAACAAATTCGCCAAAGCGCTGAGCGAATCAAGGAACTTCAATTAAGCCAGGAAAAGTTGTTCACCGTGGTATCACACGACCTGCAGGGTCCGGTGACGACCTTCAGTAACCTCACCCGCAGCATAGGGGCGCAACTGGAGAAAGCCGGCCCTGACGAGCGCAACAACCTGATCATGCACCTGCAGGCTTCGACGGTTGAACTCCGGCAGTCCCTCAATGAGTTGTTGGACTGGACGGTTTCGCAATCCGGAGCCATGCCCTGCAAACCGGAAGTGTTCAGCTGCAGACAATTGGCGGGAAATGTTGCGGACGACCTGCATGCTTTCGCCGAGGAGCGGGGGGTTGGCGTCAATTTTCTCATTCCGGACATCGTCATGGCTCATGCCGACAAAGCCATGATCCGGATCGTGTTAAGGACTATGCTTTTCCATGCTATCCGCGTGAGCAAGGATGGTGATACGGTAACCATTTTCAGCGGACAGAAAGATGGGCTTATCACGCTTGGAATCAGGGACCACGGAACAGCGAAGTGGGATGGGGAACTTCAATCCGACTCAGCGTTAATGGACCACCCGCGTAACCAGGGACTCGGTTTGCCGTTGTGCAAGGACCTGGTGCGGCGGAATGGAGGGGAACTGTACCTTGAATCTGGCGCCGGTGACGGCAACAACTGCTTCATCACGTTGCCTCAACTTCCTGCCTGACAATTTGATCGGATTCAGCTTGGCTAAACGGCGATCATTTATTTTCTTGTTGTAGTCAAACAGAAACACCCCCGTGAAAGGACTTGTACTTGCAGGGCCCGGCCAGATCGATTGGCGGGAATTTGAGAAGCCGGTGCCTGTGCCCGGCAAAGCGCTGGTAAAGATGAAGGCCGCCTCCATGAACCGCAGGGATGAATGGATCAAGGAGGGCAAATACCCAAATATTCGATACGGAGTTATTCTCGGGTCCGACGGATCGGGTATTGTAGAATCGGTCGGAGACGAAAAAGACAGGTCGTGGGTTGGCAAGGAAGTCGTCATCAATCCAAACGTTAACTGGGGACCGGATCCCAACTTTCAGGGCAAGAACTACAGCATACTGGGTATGCCTGTCAACGGCACGTTCGCGGAATACTGCCTGCTCGACACCGATCGGCTGCAACCGAAGCCTGCACACCTGGACGTCATTCATGCGGCGGCGGTACCGCTTGGCGGATTGACCGCCTACCGCGCACTGTTCAGGCAGGGTGGCCTGCGAGCGGGGCAAAATGTCCTCGTATCGGGCTTCGGAGGAGGTGTTGCTCAATTCTGTTTCTTGTTTGCGCAGGCGGCCGGGGCAAACGTCTATGTGACCTCAGGCAGCGATGCCAAGATTGCGCGGGCGCTCAAGATGGGAGCCAAGGGCGCGTACAACTACAAGAAGGAAAGTAACTACAGCGAGCTGTGGAAGACCAAAGGAGGATTTGATCTTGTCATTGACAGCGCCGGGGGTGATCAGATCAACAACTTCATCAAGGTCCTCAAGCCGTGCGGTAAGATCGTCATCTACGGTGCAACCAACGGACTTCCTTCCAAAGTGGATCTCTACCGGATGTTCTGGAACCACCTGACGCTGCAAGGAACGACGATGGGCAATGACGAGGAATTCAAAGAGATGCTCAGCTTCATGACCAGGCACCAGATCAGGCCGGTTGTCGACAGCATCCGACCTTTCTCCAAGCTTCCCGAATCATTCGCGGATATCCTGCTTCCCGACAAGGTGGGGAAAATGGTCTTTCAGTTCTGATCACGACTGTTCGAATCGCCATTGATCCAGCGCCTGGCGGAGTTCTGCCTCAGTCTTTCGATCACCCTGTGCCCGCGCCTTCTCTATTCCGGCGAGAAATAGTTTTTCTGCCCTTGCGGAATCGCCCGACTCGGCGGCGAGGTGGGCCGCCGGGTAGTAGGTGGGGAGATAATCGGGGTAGGCAGAAAGCAAATGATCAAATTGCTCGTTGGCCTTCGCGGCACTCAGGTGCAGAAACTCCAGGGCCAGCGCATAGCGGGGGAATGGATCGGACGGATCCTCGGCAATAAACTTTTCGAGCTGTTCGATTCGCGTCATCGCTTCAGGCTATATTTATCCGGGTTGAAAATCATGTCTTTTTGTATCTTGCCCGCGGTTATTTTTGACCTTCGATTAATCAATTGGCTATGAAGATATTAGTGTGCATCACGCACGTCCCCGACACCACCTCGCGCATCAATTTTGTTGACAATAATACGAAGTTTGACACGACCGGAGTTCAGTATATCATTGGTCCCTATGATGATTACGCCCTCGCTCGTGCCGTGGAATTGAAGGAGTCCCTTGGCGCAACGATCACGGTACTTAATGTGGGCCTCGCCGAATCGGAACCCACGCTCCGGAAAGCCCTCGCCATCGGCGCCGATGACGCGATCCGCGTCAACGCTGAACCTGCCGATTCCTTCTTTGTCGCCAGCCAGATTGCCGAACAGGCCAAGGGCTATGACCTCATTCTGATGGGCCGGGAGTCCATCGACTTCAACGGTGGTGTAGTTCACGCCATGGTAGGTGAAATGCTGGGCATGCCTTCCGTTTCTCCGGTCATGAAGCTGGATATTGACGGCACCAAGGTGAAGATGACCAAGGAGATTGAAGGCGGCACCGAATCCGTGGAGGCCTCGTTGCCGCTGGTGGCCGGATGCCAGGAGCCCATAGCCGAATGGAAGATCCCCAACATGCGCGGCATCATGAGCGCGCGGACCAAGCCGCTGAAGGTGGCGGAGCCCAAACCGGTGGCCAACACAGTAAAGACAACCAGGTTTGAACTCCTCCCGCCAAAAGGAGCTGTCAAGATGATCTCCGCCGACAACGTGGCCGAGTTGGTGGACAAGCTGAAGAAGGAAGCGAAAGTATTGTAACCGGAGAAGGACTTAAGACTTTTGAATCATGAAGACACTGGTATTTATAGAACACGCGGAAGGCAAAATCAAACGCACGTCGTTGGAAGCCATTTGCTATGCGAAGGCATTGGGTGGCGATGTCACAGCACTTGCCATAGGGACCATTGAGCCGAATGCGTTGGCTGAAGCCGGAAAGTACGGGGCCGGAAAAATATTGCATGCAAGCGACAACCGGCTCGACCATCCGATCATTCAGGTGGTCGCTTCGGTGGTGACGCAGGCCATGCAGCAGGAGGGATCCAGCAATCTTGTGCTGGCCAATTCACCTCTCGGTTCTCCGGTGGCAGCCAAGGTGGCCATCCGTATCGGCGCCGCCTTCGCTTCCAATGTGGTTGAGCTGCCGGATACCTCCAATGGTTTCACGGTGCGCAGGGGGATTTACACCGGCAAAGCGTTTGCCATTGTCGAGATGAGTGCAGAAAAGAAAGTTATCGCCATCCGGAAAAACGCTGCCGAGATTAAGGAGTCAGGAGCCGCTGTCTCACCTACGGCCTTTGGGGTATCCCTTGACGATAAGGACTTCAACACCAAAGTGCTTTCTACAGACAAAGCATCGACAGCCGTTTCGCTGCCTGAGGCAAACATTGTTGTATCGGGTGGTCGCGGAATGAAGGGACCTGAACATTGGGGAATATTAGAAGAGCTGGCTGCCACGCTTGGTGCGGCAACCGGGTGCAGTAAACCTGTTTCCGACATGGGTTGGCGTCCGCACCATGAACACGTGGGCCAGACCGGCGTGAAAGTGGCGCCGCAGTTGTATGTCGCTGTCGGCATCTCAGGAGCCATCCAACATCTCGCCGGTGTCAACTCCTCCAAGTGTATTGTGGTGATCAACAAGGATGCGGAAGCCCCCTTTTTCAAGGCCGCGGATTATGGTATTGTGGGCGATGCATTTGATGTAATACCTAAACTCACGCAGGCCCTGAAGGCGGCCAAATAAATTGCCCAAATTGACTTTCTGGCATCAAATTTTTGGTAATATCGCATACCCGTAAGAGCACTGTGGCGTTGAAGAAAATCAAACTCGAAATCCTGGGACTTTCCTCCAGCCAGAGCCAAACAGGTTCCTTCGCCTTGGTACTCGGAGAGACAGGAGGCAACCGTCGTCTGCCCATTATCATCGGCATGTTCGAGGCTCAGGCCATCGCCATCGAGATCGAGAAGATTGTCCCCAACCGGCCCATGACGCACGACCTCTTCAAGTCATTCGCCAGCACGTTTCATTTTCATGTGGAGGAAATCGTCATCTCCGATCTCAAAGAGGGTGTATTCTTCGCCAAGATTGTCTGCACGGATGGTCTGAAGAAGACCGAGATCGACGCCCGTCCGTCCGATGCCATCGCCGTAGGCCTCCGCTTTGATGCGCCCATCTTCACCTACGAAAACATCCTGGCCGAAGCAGGCATCGTACTCACCGACGAGGAGGAGGAAGAGGAAAAAGACGAGAAGGAAAAAGACGAAAAACCTGAATCCAAAGTCAAGGTCAAGAAAGAGACAACGAAAAAGGGCGACGATTACAAGAGCTACACCGTGGAAAAACTCAACGAGTTGCTTAAGGCCGCCATCGATAAGGAAGACTATGAAAAAGCAGCCAAGATTCGTGATGAGCTTGGCAAACGCAACTAATTCCTACCTAGCCGACTACCTACCCATCACCAAGCAATGGAATACCTCCGCGGCGCTCTTGGATTAGTACTGATTGTCGCGATCGCCTGGCTGTTCTCTGCCAACCGCAAGGCCGTGGATTGGCGGCTGGTGGTTATCGGCATCATCATCCAATTGATCTTTGGATTGCTGATTGGCAAGGTCGAAGTTGCCCAGCACGCGTTTGTCTACATCAGCGAGAAGTTTGTCAAGTTCCTGAGCTTTGCCTTAAAGGGTGCCGAGTTTCTGTATGGTGACCTGGCCAAGAACAGCGAGGGAACCACCAACGTGAGGCATAACCTCGGCTTCCTGTTTGTCTTCCAGGCGCTGCCCACGGTTATTTTCTTCTCTTCGATTACAACCGGACTCTACTACCTGGGTGTCCTCCAAAAGGTAGTGTACGGGTTTGCCTGGGTGATGGCCAAGACCATGCGTCTGTCGGGCTCGGAAAGCCTGTCGGCGTCAGCGAATATTTTTATGGGACAGACCGAGGCGCCGCTGCTCATCCGCCCGTTCATCGCCCGGATGACGCAGTCGGAACTGCATTGTGTCATGGTGGGCGGGATGGCCACGTTGGCAGGAAGTGTGCTGGCCGCCTATGTATCCTTTCTCGGCGGCGGGGATATGCATGAGCAGGCGAAATACGCCACGTATTTGTTAAGCGCATCCATCATGAATGCCCCCGCGGCGATCGTCTTAGCCAAAATATTCTATCCTGAAACCGAACACGACAAGATCGACACCAAACTCCAGGTGAACAAGGAGCAGATCGGCACCAGCGTGGTGGAAGCGCTGGCCAACGGCGCCTCGGATGGGTTGAAACTTGCGCTGAACATTGGCGCGATGTTGCTGGCGTTCATCGCCGTCATCTACGCCATCAACTGGGTGCTCGTTGATTTTGTCGGAGCGCTGACCGGTCTGAACGAATTTGTTCAACGCACAACCAACGGGGCGTACCAGGGTTTCTCCATGCAATACATCCTCGGTCAGATTTTTCGACTCTTCGCCTTCGGCATCGGAGTCAGCTGGGATGAGTCGCTGCAGGTGGGAAGCCTGCTCGGGCAGAAGATGGTGATTAACGAGTTTGTGGCGTACCTCGACCTCGCAAACATGAAACACGCCGGCATCCTGAGCGAAAAATCGATTCGCATCGCCACCTACGCGCTCTGCGGGTTTGCCAACTTCAGCTCCATCGCCATCCAGATTGGAGGCATCGGCGGGATGGCCCCTTCCCGTACTGGGGATTTGGCCCGATTAGGATTCCGCGCCATGGTGGCGGCGTCTCTGGCCACCATGATGACGGCCACCATTGCGGGTGCGATCTTCTGAGTAGTTGGCTGCCTTCTCTTCCGCGGCCTCGACTTCCGCTTCTTGATCATCTTGTCCTTCGTGCTCTTGACCCTATGCGACTTGGCGTAGTTCAAGGAGAAGGCATAGGCTGCCCTGATGTTGGGTTAGCTAATGCCGGTTTCTTTTGTCACTCAATCAGCCGGTCTTTTGCCGTTGCGCCGGTGTTCAGCGGCCGGTCAGTGAGCGCTGAACAAAAGCAAACGATTGCGGAGTCGCTGCCTGCAAGTTGTGCCCATGTACTTTTGCACATCCCTGCACAGACCCTATCTTGGACCTCCTGAACCTCCTATGCGTTTCTCTGCTTTAGCATGCCTTCTCCCTGCCTTGATGATCTTCGGATGTACCACCCGGCAGGAGAAGATCCCGGAATCGCTTGCGTGGAAGCGGGACGAAAAGAAGATCATCATCTACCAACTGATGACCCGGCTGTTCGGGAATACCACCGCCACAAACAAATCGTTTGGAACGAAGGACGAGAACGGCGTCGGGAAGTTTGCTGATATCACACCCCGGGCGCTCCGGGGCATTAAGGAGTTGGGCGCAACGCATGTCTGGTACACGGGTGTGCTTGAGCATGCGCTGATGACGGACTACACCTCGGAGGGCATCCCAGCCGATGACCCCGATGTGGTGAAGGGCCGGGCTGGCTCGCCGTACTCCATCAAAGACTATTACGATGTGAATCCCGACCTGGCGGTGAATGTCAAGGCGAGATTGACTGAATTTGACCAGCTGGTGGAACGCACACACGCCGAAGGATTGAAGGTGATCCTTGACTTCGTCCCGAATCATGTGGCGAGGTCGTATCGCTCAGACGCCAAGCCCGCCGATGGGGTTGACCTTGGCGCCTCCGATGATGCCTCCCGAGCCTTCGCCGTCAACAACAATTTCTATTACCTGCCGGGGCAGTCGTTCAAACCGCCTGTCGAGCAACTCAACCGATTCAAGCGATTCTACCCCGGCCTCGACGGAGCCTTTGCCGAGATGCCTGCCAAAGTAAGCGGCGACGACCGGTTCACCGCATCGCCACCGGCAGATTCCTGGTTTGAATCCGTGAAGCTGAACTACGGGATAGATATCCAGAATGGACGAAAGACGTATTTTGATTCCATCCCCGATACCTGGGTGAAGATGAGGGACATCCTTCTCTACTGGACAAACCGGAAGGTGGACGGCTTTCGGTGCGACATGGCCGAGATGGTGCCGGTGGAATTCTGGAACTGGGTGATACCCCAGGTCAAGGCCGTCAACCCGGAACTGATCTTCATCGCGGAGATCTACCAGCCGGCGCTCTACCGGAGTTATCTCGATCGTGGGCGATTTGATTTTCTATATGACAAAGTTCAGCTCTACGACACCCTTCGCCTGCTCATCGGCGGCAGGGCTCAGGCCTCCGATGTCGGGAAGATCCGGCGGTCGATGGCTGACATCAGCCGCCATATGGTTCACTTCCTGGAGAATCACGACGAGCAACGAATTGCTTCGCCGTTCTTCGCCGGCGATGCGCGGAAAGGAATTCCGGGTATGGTCGTGAGCGCGCTCATCGACCCGGGCCCGGTGCTCATCTACTTCGGCCAGGAGGTGGGCGAGCCTGCCGCAGGAGACGAAGGGTTTGGTGGCAACGACGGCCGCACAACGATTTACGACTACTGGGGCGTGCCGGAGCACCAGAAGTGGATGAATGGCGGCGCGTTTGATGGAGGACAACTGAGTGAGGAACAGAAATCCCTGCGGAGTGCCTACGCCAGGATCCTGCACGTTGCGGGAACGGAGAAGAGCATTGCCGAAGGATCGTATGTTGACCTCCCTGTATTCAGCGCAACAAGCAAAGCGCCGTCCACCCGCGTTGTTTCCTTTGCCCGGGCTTCCGACAGCGACCTATTGATTGTCATCGCCGGGTTCAATACGCGTGCCGAGCAGATTCAGGTCAACGTTCCGGCGGCGCTGGCAGGGCAACGGCCGCTGACGCCGGGCAACACCTATCAGCTGGTGGATTTGCTGGGAGACACCACCCGTGTTTCCTTGTCCACCGATCAGGGGTTGGTGGTGGAATTGCCTTCCTTTGGGGCCAGGGTTTATAAAGTGCAGGGTATTACCAAGTAAGAATTTCTTTTTAGCAGCATGGCGCAACAACGAGTATTGATTGAAGATGTACAACCGCAAGTGGATGCCGGGGCATACCCCGCCAAGCGCACGGCCGGCGAACGGGTGGATGTCACAGCCAATATTTTCGCCGACGGCCACGATCACCTCCGGGCTGAGGTGGCCTACAAATATGGTGAGTCGGGCACCTGGATGACCGTGGAAATGACTCCTGCCGTCAACGACGTCTGGTCGGCGAGCTTCTATGTGACCCAAAAAGGCACGTACTACTTCTATGTTCAGGCCTGGGTCGATCACTTCGACACCTGGTTCGACGGCATCCGGAAGAAGATCGCCGCCAATGTGGAGGTTGGCCTCGAGCTGAGAGAGGGTGCTGATTTTCTTACCGCCGTTGCCGGAAACCACAAGGAGATGCTTGCCTGGGCGAAGGTGCTGGCGAATCCGGGTGCCATGCGCCGGGCCATTGAGATCGTGATGTCCGATGAGTTTGAGGATGCGGTGCACCGTCATCCCCTGCGGCAGCATGTGGCCAGGCAGCCGAACGAACTGCAGATTCGTGTCGAAGACCCGCGCGCCCTGTTCAGTTCCTGGTATGAACTCTTCCCGCGATCCAGCGCGTTAACGCCCGGCAAACACGGCACCTTCCAGGACACCATCAAGCTGCTTCCCAGGATTGCCGCGATGAACTTCGACGTGCTCTACCTTCCGCCCATCCATCCGATAGGAAAAGTCAACCGCAAGGGGAAGAACAACAGTGTCACCGCCCGTGCGGATGAGCCCGGTTCGCCGTGGGCCATTGGAAGCAGCGAAGGCGGACACAAGTCCATCCATCCTGCGCTGGGGACGATGGCCGATTACAAACGCCTGCAGGCCGAGGCGGCAAAATATGGAATCCGCATTGCGCTCGACCTGGCCTTTCAGTGCGCACCGGATCATCCCTATGTTAAAGAGCATCCGGAATGGTTTCGGCAGCGCCCCGACGGCTCGATTCAGTACGCCGAAAACCCGCCCAAGAAATACCAGGATATCTATCCGTTCAACTTTGAAACGGAGTCGTGGGAAGAACTGTGGGCCGAACTCAAGTCGGTCATCTTCTTCTGGATCGAAAACGGCGTCACCATCTTCAGGGTAGACAACCCCCACACCAAGCCGTTCCGGTTCTGGGAGTGGGTGATCACCGAAGTCAATAAGCAATATGCCGACGTCATCTTCCTTTCGGAGGCCTTCACCCGTCCGAAGGTCATGGCCGCGCTCGCGAAGCTGGGGTTCACGCAGTCCTATACGTACTTCACCTGGCGGGTGACGAAGCAGGAGATCATCGACTACATGGATGAGTTGGTGAACGGCCCGTCGAGAAACTACTTCCGGCCCAATTTCTGGCCCAACACGCCCGACATCCTGCCCTGGCACCTGCAGAAGGCCAACACGAATCAGTTTATCATCCGGTTTGCCCTCGCGTCAACGCTGTCGTCGAACTACGGCCTGTATGGACCTGTCTATGAATTCTGCGAGAACGAGCCGGTGGAGGGGAAGGAGGAGTACCACAACTCGGAGAAATACGAGATCAGGCACTACGACTGGCGGAAGACGAACCGGATGACAGACATCATCACGCTGGTAAACAAGGCGCGCAAGGATCACCCGGCGTTGCAGTCGACGTGGAACCTGCAGTTTTGCGCCATCGAAAACCAAAACCTGATCGCTTACCTGAAGGCCACCGACGACCTCAGCAGCCTGATCCTGGTGGTGGTGAACCTCGATCCTCACCAGCGTCATTCCGGGTATGTGCAGTTGCCCCTTCGCCGGCTGGGTATCAACGGGATGATCAACGTGAAATTGCGCGACCTGATCACTTCAGAAGATTACACGTGGACGCAGGAATGGAATTATGTGGAGTTGGAGCCGCACAAGATGCCGTTCCATTTGTTCAAGGTGGAAGTGCACGCATCGCAAATGTAAGAAGGCATGGCTTCGAAGGATTCATTGTGGTTCAAGGACGCCGTCATCTACGAGCTTAGTGTCCGCTCCTTTTACGACAGCAACGGCGACGGGGTGGGTGACTTTCAGGGGCTGATTCAGAAACTGGACTACCTCGAAGACCTCGGCATCACCACCATCTGGCTGCTTCCCTTTTATCCGTCGCCGCTGCGCGACGATGGCTTCGACATCACCGACCACTGCGACGTGCATCCGGATTACGGCACCCTCAGCGATTTCAAGGCGTTTTTGAAGGAAGCCCACCGCCGGGAGATCAAGGTGGTCATTGAACTGATTTTGAACCACACTTCCGACGAGCATCCCTGGTTCCAGAAGGCGAGGAAGGCCGGACCCCTCTCCCGGATACGGAACTACTACGTGTGGAGCGAGACCAGCGACAAATACAAAGAGGCGCGCATCATCTTCCCCAGCGAGGAGTCGTCCAACTGGGCGTGGGATCCGGTATCCAAGAGCTTTTACTGGCACCGGTTCTTCAGCCACCAGCCCGACCTGAACTACGAATCGCACGACGTGCAGCTGGAGATGATGAAGATCGTCGACTTCTGGCTGAAGATCGGCGTAGACGGATTCCGCCTGGCGTCGGTGGCGTTCCTCTTCGAGCAGGAGGGAACCAGTTGCGAGAATCTGCCGGAGACACATAATTTCATACGCAAGCTCAGGGCGTACATCGACAAGAAGTACAGCAACCGGATCCTGATCGCGGAAGCCAACCTGTGGCCGGAGGATGCCGCCTCCTATTTCGGCAAGGGCTCGGAATGCCACATGAGCTTCAACTACCCGCTCATGCCCCGTCTGTTCCTTGCGCTCCGGACGGAAGACAGTTACCCGATCATCGACATTGTCACGCAGACGCCGCCGGCGACAGACCAAACGCAGTGGGCCGTGTTCCTGAGGAACCACGATGAAATCGGCCTGGAGATGGTGACCGAGGAGGAGAAGGACTACCTCCTGAAGGCCTACGCCAACGATCCGCAGACCAAACATAACCTCGGCATCCGCCGGAGGCTTGCGCCGCTGCTGAATAACGACCGCCGCAAGATCGAGTTGCTCTACAGCCTGCTCTTCTCCCTGCCGGGAACACCCGTTCTCTACTACGGCGATGAAATCGGGATGGGCGACAATGTATTCCTTGGCGGCCGCAGCGGCATCCGCACGCCCATGCAATGGAGCATGGAGGTGAACGCGGGATTCTCGGCGGCCAACCCGCAGCAGCTTCATCTTCCGGTAATCTCCGATCCGGTGTACCGCTATGAGGCGGTCAATGTGGCCATGCAGGAGGAGAACCCGACGTCGCTCGAGTGGTGGATCAAGAATGTGCTGTCCATGCGCAACCGGCTCGGCGTGTTCGGCCGC
>JAYRNL010000138.1:0-21858 GCA_041912235.1 Cyclobacteriaceae bacterium | reverse complement strand
CCGTGGTGGAATCCTGCCATTGAGCAGCAGGCCATTGACCGCGCACACCGCATTGGCCAGAAGAAAAAGGTTTTCACGTACAAGTTCATTACACGCAATACGGTTGAAGAGAAAATCCTTCACCTCCAGAAACACAAGTTAAAGCTGTCGGAGAACCTCATCACCCCGGAAGAAAGCATTGTGAAGATGCTTACCCGACAGGACATTGAAATGATGCTCAACTAAACCATGAAAGATAAAGTCGTCGTAATCACGGGCGGATCTTCCGGAATCGGAAAGGCTTTGGCAGAAGTATTTGGCAGAAACGGGTCCAAAATCCTGATTACGGGAAGAAATTCGCAGGATTTAGCTGTCGCCGTGGATCACTTGCGAAAGCAGGGCATAATCGCGGAGGGCTTTTCCGCGGATGTGAGCCGGGAGGAAGACAATCGGCGAATGGCTGAGCAAGCCATCAACCATTTTGGTCGAATTGATATTCTTATCAACAACGCCGGCATCTCCATGCGCGCCCTCTTCGAAGATGTTGACCTTGAGGTAGTCAAGAAGGTCATGGATACTAATTTTTACGGTGTGCTTTATGCGACCAAGTATTGCCTGCCCGAGATAGTGAAGAACCAGGGTTCCGTTATCGGCATATCTTCCATTGCCGGGTACCGTGGGCTGCCTGCCCGCACGGGTTATTCGGCCTCCAAATTTGCGCTAAACGGTTTCCTTGAAGTTCTTCGCACCGAGATGCTCAAGCGCGGTGTTCATGTGATGACCGCATGTCCGGGATTCACCACGTCCAATATTCGCAAGCGCTCGCTCACCCGTGATGGCTTGGTGCAGGGTGAATCCCCCCGGGACGAAAAGAACATGATGAGTGCCGAAGAATGCGCCCGGCATGTATACCAGGCCACGGTCAGGAGAAAGAAGATTCTCATTCTCACCATGCAGGGAAAATTCACCGTTTTCCTCAACAAGTGGTTGCCGGGGCTTACGGATAAACTGGTATACAACGTGATGGCCAGGGAGGCGAATAGCCCATTGAAATAAATGGCCAAATCTAAAACACTCTTCTTTTGCCAAAGCTGCGGCCACGAGTCCGCCAAATGGATGGGCAAGTGCCCATCATGCGGTACTTGGAATTCCTTTGTGGAAGAAGTCGTTTCAAAAGGAGATGACAAAACCGATTGGCGACAAGAGAGCCAGCGCACCAAAGGAATCTCACCCAAGACACTGGCGGAAATCGAATCCGGGAGAGAAATGCGTATTGGCACAGGCGATCAGGAACTTGATCGCGTGCTGGGCGGCGGCATAGTCCCGGGATCCCTTGTGCTCATTGGCGGTGAACCGGGCATTGGCAAGTCGACGCTCATGCTTCAACTCGGACTTGCCTTGCGCCAATGGAAGGTACTCTATGTTTCCGGCGAGGAAAGCGAACAACAGATCAAGATGAGGGCGCAACGCCTTGGCGCCAACCTTGACTCCCCTCACTTTTTCACGCTGACCGAAACCAACACGAAAAATATTTTCCTTACCGCCGAATCCCTTCATCCCCAATTGCTCATCATCGACTCCATCCAGACGCTGTATTCTCCCTTACTTGACAACACACCGGGAAGCATTGGACAAGTAAGGCATTGTGCCGGCGAGTTGTTAAAGTTCGCCAAGGAAACAAATACTCCTGTTTTTCTCGTCGGCCACATCACCAAGGATGGCACCCTGGCGGGACCCAAGGTATTGGAGCACATGGTGGATACTGTACTTCAATTTGAAGGGGACCAGCACCTCGCTTACCGAATCCTCCGCACGACCAAAAACCGCTTCGGGAGTACATCTGAAATCGGCATTTACGAGATGCTCGGCACGGGTCTTCGAGAAGTAAATAATCCGTCGGAGATCCTGATTTCACAGAAAGAAGAATCAAGTTCAGGTACCACCATCGGGGCAACACTCGAAGGCAACCGACCACTCCTTATCGAAGTGCAATCCCTGGTGAGCCCTGCCTCGTATGGAACACCACAGCGCACACCAACCGGCTTCGACCAGAAACGATTGAATATGCTGCTGGCGGTGCTCGAAAAGCGATGCGGTTTCAGGATGGCTACCCAGGACGTTTTCCTGAACATGGCCGGCGGCATCCGGGTTGAAGATCCTGCAATCGATCTGGCCGTGTGCATCTCCATTATATCGTCCATGGATGAAATTGCCGTTTCCGACAAGGTTTGTTTTGCGGCTGAAATTGGGCTGGGGGGTGAGCTCAGGGCCGTTAACCGCGCCGAACAAAGGATTTCTGAAGCTGAAAAACTGGGGTTCGAGCAAATCTATATTTCGAAGTTCAATAAGCAGTCGGCCAACGCCCGGCAGAACATTAAGGTCAACGCATTCTCCAAACTGTCGGAGGTTCTCGAAGATCTTTTCGGTTAGCTCTCCATCAGGCCTCTTTGCAGTCCGCCCGTATGAATCATGAGGACGGTGCTGCCTCTGCGGAATTCCTGGTTTCGGATCATCTCAAAGATCCCAAAAAGCGTTTTAGCCGTGTACACATGATCAAGGGGCAGGTGATGAGCCTGCTGCCGGATGAAGTTCAAAAGCTCAGGGGTTGTCCGGGCAAATCCTCCAAAATGAAACCGGGTTTCTATCGACCAGTTGTTTTTGGTGTCCCCCCATTTACGCACTACCTCTTCGAGAAACGTTCCGCCTTTCAAAGACGAGAACCCAATTGCCACTTGATCCTCCTTCAAGGCCTGAATAATTCCCGCCAACGTTCCGCCTGTGCCGACCGGCAGACCCACATAATCAAACGCTGCCTCGCGCACCAGCTTCTCGCCAAACTCTCTCGTTCCTTTTATGGCAAGGCTGTTGGTGCCTCCTTCCGGGATCAGGTAGAAATCCCCGAATGCTGCCCGCAGTGATTTCACAAAATCGTCATCGGATTTTTCCCGATACGATTCCCGGGTGACATAGTGGAGATGCATGCCTCTTGATTCTGCAAAGCGGAGGGAGGGATTTAGTGGATCGTGGCGCTCGCCACGGATGATGCCAATGCTCTTCAGGCCTAAGTTGGCCGCGGCTTCCGCTACCGCAACGATGTGGTTGGAATACGCTCCTCCGAATGTCAACAGGGTGTGTTGCTTTTCTTCCATCGCCTGCACGAGGTTGTATTTTAGTTTCCACCATTTATTGCCTGAAATAATTGGGTGATTCAGGTCCTCACGCTTGACCAGTAAACGCACTCCACCCTGTTCTACAAGGGTGTCGCGTATTTCCTGAATTGGCGTTTCCTGGTATGAAATCACAACCTATTGAATAGTATTTACTAATTTAATTAGTAATATTGCCTGATGGAGGGTGAGTATCTCAAAGGGCGCGGATCGCAGATCAAACCGGCCAACAAGTTCCTGAAAGCTGAATTTGTTACGGAGCACATGGAAGGAATTGATGAAGACTTTCGGTCAAATCCCCGTACACAACTCTTCATCGAAAATCCACGCAAGATTGTTAATCCCGTTGATAGTCCCGATCTCGGCATGGCGTATTCCATGAATCCCTATCAGGGGTGTGAGCATGGTTGCATCTACTGCTACGCCAGAAACACGCACGAGTACTATGGCTTCAGTGCCGGGCTTGACTTTGAAACCAAGATCATTGCAAAGCCCAACGCAGCCAGCATACTGGAGAAGCAAATCTCGGGTCCTTCGTGGAAAGTGTCGCCCATCATGCTCTCGGGCAACACCGACTGCTACCAACCCCTGGAGCGTCAGTTAGAGCTTACGCGCGGGATGCTCAAGGTGCTCGCCCGTTACCGGCACCCTGTGGGAATTATTACCAAAAACGGCCTTATTGCCCGGGATATAGATATTTTGAAGGATCTGGCCAGCGAGCGGCTCGTGCAAGTCATGATCTCCATTACCACCCTTGATGAGGACCTTCGCCGTGCCATGGAGCCCCGGACTTCGGTGGCCGAAAAGCGGCTTCGCACCATAGAACAACTGGCGCGCGAGAACATCCCAGTGGGTGTAATGATTGCCCCCATCATACCCGGGCTCAATCATCATGAAATTCCTGAGATCATGAAACGCGCTTCGGGGCATGGCGCCTTAACCGCAGGGATGACCGTAGTCCGACTCAATGGGCCCATCGCTACCCTATTCGAAGACTGGATGAAGAAGAATTTTCCCGACCGCTTCTCTAAAGTGTGGAGCCAGATTTCTTCACTTCATGGTGGACGGGTAAGTGACAGTACCTTTGGGCGCAGAATGGTGGGTGAAGGAAATATTGCGGACGTTATCCATCAGCTTTATCGCGCATCGAAGCTCAGGTATTTCAAAGGCAAAAAGGTACCTCCCCTTGATCTCACCCGGTTTCGGAGAGGCGGTAATCTTAGTTTGTTTTAGCGTTTTTAGGTACCTTTACGCCCCTCATGAAACGCGTCGCCGCTATCGGAATGCTAATCCTTCACCTCGGGCTTTTCACTGAAATGCACGAGTTGGCAAGTATTCCGCTGTTGGTTGAACATTATTTTGAGCATCGGGAAAAGGTGCCCGAAATGTCCTTCTTCGATTTTCTCTCCATGCACTACAAGACGGACGTACCGCACGACTCGACAGACATGAAACTGCCTTTCAAGGACCATTCAACGGTAACCACACCCATCTTTGGAGTTCCTGAGCAGAAGATTGCCGTCGATGCCCGCCCGATCATAGACAGTCGCGAGTACAGCATCTATGATGTCTCTTTCGCTCCCTCCACTGCGCTAGACGCCATTTTCCAGCCTCCCCGGGCCTGATCGCTTCCTTCCTTTCTTTGAATTACGCAGCCTTCACTGACTGCGTCATTTCCTATTACATTTTTTACTAACGAAGAAACTTATGCTGGATAAGATCATCACCTTTTCTATCCGCAACAAACTGATTATCGGGCTGCTCACCCTGGGGTTGGTCATCTGGGGTTTGAACGGACTGCGCCATTTGCCCATCGATGCGGTGCCAGATATCACCAACAACCAGGTGCAGGTCATCACCGTTGCTCCGTCGCAATCAGCACTCGACATCGAGCGGCTCGTCACCTTTCCGGTGGAACAGAATGTGGCCACCATTCCTGGAATTCATGAAGTGCGCTCATTCTCCCGGTTCGGCCTCTCGGTGGTAACCATCGTTTTTGAGGACAACATCAATGTGTACTGGGCCCGCCAGCAGGTCAATGAACGACTCACCGAAATTCAAAATCAAATACCGTCGGGAATCGGTTCTCCCAGGCTCGCTCCCATCACAACGGGTCTTGGCGAGATCTATCAGTATGTCATTCACGCGCTGCCTGGATACGAGGACAAATACTCGCCGATGGACCTGCGAACCATCCAGGACTGGATCGTGCGTCGACAGTTGTTGGGTACGCCCGGGGTTGCCGACGTTAGCAGCTATGGGGGCCGATTGAAGCAATATGAAATTGCCGTCAATACCGACAAGCTGCGGAGTTTCAACCTCAGCGTTCACGACATTTTTACAGCGCTTGAAAAGAACAACCAGAATACCGGCGGCGCTTACATCGATCGCAAGCCCAATGCCTATTTCATCCGATCTGAGGGCCTGGTGGGGAATCTCCAGGACCTTGAGTTAATCCTGCTGAGGAAAACTTCTAACGGCACACCGGTATTTCTGCGCGATGTGGCAAAGATTCAACTCGGTCATGCCATCCGCTATGGTGCCATGACCCGCAACACGGCGGGAGAGGTAACGGGAGCCGTCGTGATGATGCTCAAGGGTGCTAACTCCTCGGAGGTCATTGAGAATGTCAAGGCCCGTATTGAACACATCAAGACCACCTTGCCGGAGGGCGTTACAATCGATCCTTTCCTTGACCGGACGAAACTGGTCAACAAAGCCATCAGTACAGTGACCAAAAACCTGGCCGAAGGGGCTCTGATTGTAATTTTTATTCTGGTTCTTCTGCTGGGAAATCTCCGGGCAGGCCTGATTGTTTCAAGCATGATTCCCCTGGCCATGTTGTTTGCCATTGGAATGATGAATGTCTTCGGTGTCTCAGGCAACCTGATGAGTTTGGGGGCCATCGACTTCGGTCTGATCGTAGATGGCGCGGTGATTATTGTTGAGGCGACCATGCATCACCTGAGTGTGCGAAAGTTCGGCGCCAGGCTCACGCAGGAGGAAATGAACATGGAAGTGAATCAATCCGCGAGCAAAATCATGAACAGTGCGGCCTTCGGGGAGATGATCATTCTAATCGTGTATTTGCCCATCCTCACACTGGTGGGAATAGAGGGCAAGATGTTCAGGCCGATGGCTCAAACCGTCGCCTTCGCCATCCTGGGGGCCTTCCTGCTTTCCCTCACGTATGTTCCCATGATGAGCGCCACCTTCCTGAGCAAGCGTGTCGGTGGTGAGTTGTTGATCTCCCAACGAATCATTCAATTTATTCACCTCTCCTACGATCCGGTGATCCGGTACGCCTTGAAGCATCGGATCAAGGTGGTGCTTGCCGCTGCCATACTTTTCGCCGCAAGCCTATTACTTTTCATGACGCTTGGCGCGGAATTCATTCCCACACTCGATGAAGGTGATTTCGCCGTAGAGACCCGCATCCTCACCGGCAGCAGCCTCACTGAATCCGTGGAAACCGTGACCAAGGCAAGTGAGATTATCCTCCGCGAATTCCCCGATGAAGTCAAAGAAGTAATCGGCAAGATCGGCTCTTCTGAAATCCCGATCGACCCCATGCCATTGGAAGCCTCAGACATGATCATCGTGCTCAGCGATAAACACGAATGGAAGAAAGCCGGCAGCCGGGATGAACTGGCCGAACGAATCCACGAGAAACTTAACGTCCTCGCCGGAGTAAGCTTTGGGTTTCAACAGCCCATCCAGATGCGCTTCAATGAACTCATGACCGGGGCCCGTCAGGATATCGTGATCAAGGTCTACGGTGAAAGCCTCGAACAACTCACTTCATACGCCGACAAGATCGGCCAAATCGTAAACACCGTAGAGGGGGCTAAAGATCTGTACGTCGAAAAAGTTACCGGTCTTCCGCAGATTGTGGTGAGCATCAAGCGCGACCAGCTGGCGCCGTTCGGCCTGGATATTGCCACGGTCAATCAAACCATCAATATGGCCTTCGCGGGACAAAGCGCCGGAATGGTATATGAAAACGAACGCCGCTTTGACCTGGTGGTCCGCCTCGAACAGGAAAAACGCCAAAGCATTGAGGACCTTAAGCGTCTCTTCATCACCGCGCCCGATGGGAAACAGGTTCCCCTCATTCAGGTGGCCGACGTGCAGTTGATAGTCGGGCCCAATCAAATCCAGCGCGATGATGCCAAACGACGAATTACAATCGGCTTTAACGTTCGTGGCCGAGATATCCAGAGTATCGTCGATGAATTGCAGGCTAAGGTGAATAAGCAGATCAAGTTTTTGCCTGGATATTATCCTGTCTATGGCGGTGCATTCAAAAATCTGGAAGAGGCCCGGGCCCGGCTCTTCATTGCCGTTCCGGCCGCCCTGTTGCTCATTTTCATCCTCCTCTTTTTCACCTTCCATTCGCTCAAGCAGGGACTGATTATCTACACCGCTATCCCCCTGTCTGCGATAGGCGGAATTATCGCGCTCTGGCTGCGCCAAATGCCGTTCAGTGTTTCTGCCGGTGTGGGATTCATTGCCTTGTTCGGTGTGGCCGTCTTAAACGGTATCGTATTGATCGCGGAATTCAATCACATCAGACAGGAAGGTGAAACAGACCTGATGACCCTATTACTCAAGGGAACAATCACCCGTCTGCGTCCGGTACTCATCACAGCGGCCGTGGCGTCGTTGGGATTCCTCCCTATGGCGTTGTCCCAGGGCGAGGGCGCGGAGGTACAACGTCCTCTGGCAACGGTGGTAATTGGTGGTCTTGTGACCGCCACCATGCTAACCCTTGTGGTATTACCCTGTTTGTATTACATCGTCGAATATCGATCGTTTAATAAACCTCAGTCATGATTACCGCAATTTTCACGATGAAGAAAAATCTCACCCGCGTTGCCTGCCTGCTGGCACTTGCCGCTTGCCCGCTCGGGACAATTGCACAGGTTCAATCCATAACATTAGAGGCTGCCATTCAACTGGCGCTGCAACAAAATGCCCTGCTTCGGTCGACTGAAGCTGACATCAAATCGCAGGAGCAGCTCAAGCGAACTTCGGTTGATATTCCAAAGATGTCAGCCATACTGATGTATGGTCAGTACAACAGTCTTAACCAGGACAATAACCTGACCCTTACGCAGAACTTGCCGTTCCCAACCGTGTTCACCAGTTCGTCCAAACTTCATGAATTGCGCGTTGAGAACAGCTACCACCGCCGAGCCATCACACAGAATGAATTAGTGTATCAATTGAAGCAGGTGGGACAAACGCTGCAGTACCTGCATGCGCGCAAGGCCTTGCTGTTGCGTCAGGACACCTTGTTTGCAGAGCTGGTCAGAATAAGCACGCTGCAGCAAGCCACGGGTGAAGGAACATTGCTTCAAAAAACATCGGCAGAAACTCGGTATAACGAAGTGCGCAATATGTACAGGCAGAATGAAGCCGATCTGCTCTCTTACAACGCTCAGCTGGCCGTGCTGATCAACTCTTCACAGCCGGTCGATCTTCAGCCCGAGCCTTTTGCGGCAATGACTCCGTCCTTCCTGATTGACTCTGCGGAGATTGCTTCGAATCCACAACTTGCCTACCAACGCTCACTGACCGCCGTGGCCCTGCAAGAGAAGAAGGTCGAAAGCAATCGCGCGCTGCCCGATCTTTCCTTCGGCTACTTCAACCAAACCCTCATGGGCTTTCAGCAGCAACTGGACGGCACCGATCGCTACTTTTCCAATAAGGATCGATTTAGCGGCTTTATGGTTGGTCTTGCCATTCCCATCTGGTTTGTCCCCGCCCATGCCCGGGTAAAAGCCGCCGCCTACCGGAGCGAGGCCACTCACCTTCAATCCCTTCAAGTCGAAAGACAACTTCACGGAGATTGGAAAAAGGCTGTTCAGCAGTTCCAGAAACATCAAAACAGCCTTGCCTACTATACGCAATCGGCCCTGCCCAACGCAGAGTTATTGTTGAGGCAATCTACGCTATCGTATCGCACGGGCGAGATCAGCCAGGCTGACTATCGCCTCAACCTGCAACAGGCGGTCACTATCCAGGAGTCCTATCTTCAAACGATTCTGCAATTCAACTTAAGTCTCATCACGCTGGAATTTCTTGCCGGCTCTTACGTCAAAAACTGATTTTATGAAAATTATCGTTTTGCTAATTGCGTCCCTGGCTTTGTTAAGCTCCTGCGGAAACAAAGAATCCGCTACGGCAGAGAAGTCTGCATTGAGTGTATCCGGTGACAGTGTGGCCATCTCTCCCGATCAGCTATCTGCGTCTGGTATTGAAGTAGGAAGGATTGAACAACAGTTGTTGAGCGATGGCATTCCCGTTACCGGCATGCTCGATGTTCCTCCTCAGAACCTGGTGAATATTACCGTGCCGCTTGGCGGATTTCTCCGTTCAACACCGCTGCTCCAGGGCATGCGCGTCACCAAAGGACAAGTCATCGCTGTGATTGAAAACCCTGAGTACGTGCAGTTGCAGCAAGACTACCTTGACACAAAAAGCCAGGCATCATTTCTCGCCAAGGAATATGAACGCCAGGAGAAACTAGCCGCTGAAAATGTAAATGCGCAGAAGACCCTTCAGAAGGCATTGGCCGACCTGGAGAGCATGAAAGCCAGGAACAACGGCCTTCGGGCTAAGTTGCACATGCTGGGGATCGATGCCGATCAGCTGAAGCCCGAGTCCATCGGCTCCACCATTGAATTACGCTCAACGATGTCGGGTTATGTGAGCCGCATGGGCACATCGGTAGGGGCTTTTGTCAGTCCCACCGAAGTGATGTTCACCATTGTTGATACCGAACATGTTCATGTCGAGCTCACCTGCTTTGAGCGGGATATCCCCAAGATTCAAATCGGCCAGAAGATCCGATTCACGCTTGCTTACGAAACCCAGGAGCGGATGGCTACCGTATTCCTCATCGGAAAAGAAATTACGGCAGAACGCACCATCCGTGTTCATGGTCACCTTGACAAAGAAGATAACCGGTTGATTCCCGGCATGTATGTCAAAGCCATTATTCAGACCGGGGCTACCGCCGTTCCCTCCCTTCCTGAAGAAGCGGTTTTGAATTTTGAAGACAAGCAGGTGATTTTTGCTCAGGTCGCCGAAGGGGTCTTCAAGATGATTCCCATTACAACCGGTATTCGTGAAAGAGGATTCGTGCAAGTGCGGCTGCCAAAAGAATTTGAAAGCACTAATCCTCCCGTGGCCGTGCGCAATGCCTATAAACTGCTGTCAAAGTTGAAGAGCAGTGAGTCTGAAGAGTAACGGAGAATTACCTTTGCCCGCATGATCTCCTTGCTTGCCGGCAGCCTGATGCTGAGCGTCCTTCATGCGCTCATCCCCAATCATTGGTTGCCAATCCTGGCCATTGGCAGAAAGGAGCAATGGTCCGTTGCAAAAATTACCCGGGTGACCCTCTTCGCCGGACTTGCCCACGCCGGAAGCACCGTGCTTATAGGCCTGGCGCTGGCCTTCCTGGGATTCAAACTGGCCGGCTATTTCGAACACGTCGCTACCTATGCCGCGCCAACGATGCTTATTCTCCTCGGGGCTTTCTATATCTATCAGCACGCACGACACCACCACTTTCATCTTCATGGTCATCCCGAGCAGGCATCGCATGAGAAGGTGATTCTATCACTGGCGGCCGCCATGTTCTTTTCTCCTTGCTTTGAAATTGAACCTTACTTCTTGCTGGCCGGAGCGCAAAGCCTACTTCTCGCTTTTTTCATTGGCCTTTTATATACAGTCGTGACGGTAACGGGAATGGTCGTCTGGGTCCGGGTTACTTACATAAGCCTGATGAAACTCAATTGGCACGCCATCGAGCATAATGCGGGAATAATTACCGGAATCATTCTTATCGCATCCGGCCTACTCTCCTATTTCATCCGTTAGACGGCGAGGCTTCCTGCGGCCGAATAAAAGTTGTCAACCAGATGCAGACTGTCATGATGCCCGCGCTGGCCATGAAGGGAAGCCGGAAGTCCAATCCATACATGAATCCGCTCATCGCCATACCGCATGCACGGGCCAGGGATCCAAAGGATTGATTTACCCCCAGCACTTGCCCCACTTCGTGCACATGGGCCGACTTGGACAGCAGGGAAGTGATGGATGGAGTAATGCAGCCATTCGCGAGGGCAAGTAAGGCGAAGGCAATCAATTCAAAGGGAATAAAGGTGGCGCGTGTAACCCAGGGAATCATCGCAAAGGCGAGAATGCACAGATAGATTCCAATAGCTACCAATCGGAATTCTCCAAACCGGAAGACAAGCTTTCCCAGGAGTCCGCCCTGGACAATAACCGTCAATACACCGATAAAGGCGAACATGTATCCCATTTGCACTTCAGTCAGGCCGATCGATTCCCTCCAGAACAGTGAGGCGGCAATCTGCATCATCATGAACGCTGTGGTAAAGATGAAGTTGATGAGCAGGAGCTCGCGGATTCCCCGTTTGCGGAGCTCCCTGCCGATTCCAGAAATGACCTTGAAGTTGAACACCACATGATCCTTTTTGTTTTTCAGCGATTCCGGAAGCTGCCAATACGCCCAAACCAGATTCACCAGGCAAATGGCAGCCGCTCCGTAGCCAACCCAGTCAACATGTCCTACGCTGGATAAGCTCTTGAGATAACCTCCGGCTGTGGGTCCGATAATAAACCCGAAACCAAAGGCAGCACCAATGAGCCCCATTGTCTTCGCCCGGTCTTCCGGCTTTGACACATCGGCTACGTAAGCCTGGGCCACAGAGAGATTCGCCGATCCAATGCCCGAGAGAATTCTGGATATCAAGAGCACCCACAAGTTGATGGATTGAGCAAAGATCAAATAGGCCAGGGTGGTGATCATTACACTCACCAGGATGATGGGACGACGGCCAAACCGATCGCTCAGTGATCCCCAGAAGGGGGCAAACAGAAAATTCATGATGGGATAGCTCATGGCGATGAGGCCCACCTGATAATTTTCGGCACCCAGCTCCTTGGAGAATATGGGCAGAATCGGAATGATGATGCCGAAGCCCAGCATATCGATGAAGATGGTCAGGAAAATTACAACGATCGGCTTCTTCATCAGGGCTATGGAGACGCGCGAAGATCGTACTTACCGGCTCCGTCACAAACTAGTTTGCTTAATTTGTAGTTAGGATTCATGACTGACTTCATCGCCAGGCTTCTCCGTCCCGACGTTCAGGACTTTATTCGACTTAATGAAGAGGCCGATGTCAGGGAGTTGGTACTTCGCCACCGCGAAATCCACGGTGTCCCCGCTTCCTGGATTGCCCAGCAAATCCAGGGTCGGAAAAAAGCAAAAGAGAAATTGCCCAGCTGGTATCGAACAGCGGGAATTCTCTATCCTCCCGCCATCAACCTTGAACAATGTTCATCGGAAGTCACAGCGCGCTACAAGTCCGAACTGGTGAGTGGGCATCATTGCGCTGATTTGAGCGCGGGGTTTGGGGTTGATACCTTTCATTTCAGCAGCCGTTTCATGATGACGGAGTTTGTTGAATCTGATGAACTCCTGGTGGACATGGCCAGGCACAATTTGGCCCTGTTGGGAGCTCCCACCATAAACTTTCACCTGCAACAGGCGGAAGATTTCCTGAATTTCTTCTCAGCTGTATATGACTTTGTCTACGTCGATCCTTCCCGAAGATCCGGCTCCCGCAGGGTTGTCAAGCTTGCTGATTGTGCACCGAATGTGCTTACTCTTCGACCGCGCCTGCTGCAGCGGGCGCGTCATGTGCTCATCAAGGCGTCGCCTCTTCTTGATCTTAAACAAGCGCACCGCGAGCTAACCGATGTGGATCAGCTCATCGTGCTTAGTCATGCCAATGAGTGCAAAGAACTGCTTATTTCGCTGCGGCCGGAAAGTCCGGGTGAGCCTACCATCCATGCGGTGGATCTTGACCGGGATGGTGCTCCGACTTCCTTTGCTTTTACCTGGTCACAGGAGCAAAAGGCAGTCGCCGAATTCTCCGAGCCACTCACCTATTTGTATGAACCGAATACTGCTATTCTCAAGGCCGGCGCTTTTAAGTTAGTCGGGCGGCAATTCAACCTGTATAAGCTGGCCCCTGATACTCACCTCTACACTTCGGATGAAAAAGTGGATGCGTTTCCCGGCCGCATGTTCAAGGTGATTGAGGAGGTGGCGCTTGACAAAGACGTCAGAGGCCACTTCCAGGGTGGCTTTGCCAACATCCTTACGCGCAACTATCCACTAACTGTGGATGAAATTCTGAAGAAGACCGGCTTACACGAGGGTGGCCAACGTTACCTGATCGGTGCCAAGTCCCAAAAAAACATCGTGCTGGTGGCTGAACGGATACGCTAAGGAAAATAATAATCCAGCGCTTTGTAAACGACGGTCATGAGTATCGCCAGCAGTCCATAGGACTTGATGACTTTCATTCGGTTTTGCACATCCTCCCACCAAAGCATAGCCCACGGCCTGAACAACCCGATGATAAGAAAGAGAATGCTGGTCCAGATTAGAAAAAAGACCAGCAGCTTGACATTCTCCATGCTCAAAGGTAGCAAAGCGGCAATAATTCAGCGTTTCTTTCATTTGGAGTAAGTATCCGCTCCACCTACTTTTGCAGCCTTCGTGAAAGCGACTGATTTTCTCCATTTGTATCAGTCCGATAGCCTGGTCCAAAGCCTGGCCGAGGGGATTCGTGCGTCCAGTTCGCAGTCGCTGCGCATCAAGGGGTTATCCGGAAGTCTTGACGCTGTTCTCGTTGCGGCGATTCACCGTCAACTGCGCTCATCCCATCTTATCATTCTTGAAGACAAGGACCAGGCGGCTGCTTTCTTCAGTGATATCCAGAATCTGCTCGGCGACAAGGAAGTGTTCTTCTTCCCCATGTCATACAAACGTCCGTATGAGTACGATGAAACCGAGAATGCAAACGTATTGATGCGGGCCGAGGCGCTTAACAGCATAAGCGCTCTTACCGGCTCTCAATTGATCGTCACGTATCCTGAAGCGCTTTCCGAAAAGGTAATCACAAAGACCTCCCTTTCGAAAAATACATTTACCGTAACCGTGAAAGAGAAACTCGATCGGGAATTCCTCGAAGAGTTTCTCTTCTCGTATGATTTTGAGAAAACTGACTTCGTCTATGAGGCGGGACAATTCGCGGTCCGGGGTGGAATCCTTGATGTATTTTCTTTTGCGCACGAACTCCCCTACCGCATTGAACTTTTTGGGACCGAAGTGGATAGTATTCGCAGCTTTGATCCGGGCTCTCAGCTTTCGGTAGCTGAGGTCGATACCATCCACATCATGCCCAATGTCCAGACTCGCCTGGTGAAAGAAGAGCGGCAGTCGCTGATTGAGTTCCTCCCCAACACCTCTCGAATCTGGATTAAAGATGTGCAACGGACGTCCGACTTGCTGGACACGGGGTTTGAGAAGGCCTCAAAAAGTTTTGATCGCATAATCCGGGAAAGTGGTGGTGCCCGGCTGTCGCTGGAGCCCTTTCATCTCTTTGTAACCGGAGAAGCCTTCATCGCCCAGCTGGCTCACCGCAAGGTGATCGAATTTGGAAACCGCTATCATTTCCCCACTTCACCACAGGTTGAATTCCGGTCGTCTGCCCAGCCGGCATTCAACAAGAACTTTGAACTGCTCGCCAAAAATTTGATTGATCACCAGCTTGACGGGTACACGAATATTATTGCCGCCGAACAAGCCAGGCAACTGGACCGGTTGCAAGGCATCTTCCAGGAACTGGAGCCCGCACTGAAATTTCAATCGCTCGATATCCCCCTGTGTCGTGGCTTCGTGGATCATTCGCTTAAGTTGGTTTGTTATACCGATCACCAGATTTTCGATCGTTTTCACCGGTACCGCGTCAAAGAGAGGTTCACAAAATCCAAAGCCCTTACCCTCCGGGAACTTCAAAGCCTTCAGCCCGGAGATTTTGTCACCCACATTGATTATGGCATCGGAAAGTTTGCCGGACTTGAGAAGAAGGAAGTCAACGGGCGTGAACAGGAGGCGGTGCGACTCGTCTTTCGCGATAATGACCTCTTGTACGTCAGTATCCACGCCCTGCATAAAATTTCGCGCTACTCCGGCAGGGAAGGCGCACCCCCGGTCATTAGCAAGCTCGGATCCGATGAATGGGAGAACAAAAAAGCACGAGTCCGGAAGCAAGTCAAGGACATAGCGCGCGACCTTATTGAGCTATACGCGCGGAGAAAACGGTCACCGGGGTTTGCGTTTTCTCCCGATAGCGTTCTCCAGGCTGAACTGGAATCATCGTTTATCTATGAAGACACCCCGGACCAGGCCAAGGCCACGGACGATGTGAAACGGGATATGGAATCGCCCCACCCGATGGACCGATTGGTTTGCGGGGACGTGGGTTTCGGTAAAACGGAAATCGCCGTAAGGGCGGCATTCAAGGCAACCGCAGACGGCAAGCAAGCGGCTGTGCTCGTTCCCACAACCATTCTGGCCATGCAGCACTTCAGAACCTTCTCCGAGCGACTATCGGACTTTCCTGTACGACTCGAATACATCTCCCGTTTCAAAACAGAAAAGCAGATCAAACAAATCCTCCAGGAGACCCGCGAGGGTAATGTCAATATTCTTATCGGCACACACCGCATCATCAGCAAGGATGTGGAGTTCAAGAACCTGGGTCTTCTCATTGTTGATGAAGAGCAGAAGTTTGGTGTGAAGGCAAAAGAAAGGCTGAAGGAACTTCGCGTGAATGTCGATGTGCTGACACTGACAGCCACGCCCATTCCCAGGACACTTCATTTCTCCCTGATGGGTGCGCGTGACCTGAGTATCATTGCCACCCCTCCGCCCAACCGCCAGCCGGTGACCACGGAACTGCACACCTTCAATGAAATTATCATACGCGATTCCATCAGTTTTGAAATCCGTCGCGGTGGACAGGTGTTCTTTGTTCACAACCGGATAAGCGATATTGAAACTATTGCCAACACAATCTACAAGCTGGTACCCGATGCGCGGATTGGCATTGCCCATGGGCAAATGGATGGCGACAAGCTCGAGAAGATCATGGTGCGGTTCATCGAAGGAGAATATGATGTGCTCGTTTCCACCAATATCATTGAATCCGGTTTGGACATCCCGAACGCCAACACGATCATCATTAATCAGGCACACATGTTTGGTCTGAGCGATCTCCATCAGATGCGCGGCCGGGTCGGACGTTCCAACAAGAAGGCGTTCTGTTACCTGCTTACTCCGCCTGCTGCAGTGCTTACGGCGGATTCCCGAAAACGTCTCGCCGCGCTGGAAGAGTTTTCGGAGCTCGGCGACGGCTTCAAGGTGGCCATGAGGGATCTCGATATTCGCGGGGCCGGTAACCTGCTCGGAGCCGAACAAAGCGGTTTCATCAATGACCTCGGCTTCGATACCTATCACAAGATTCTTGACGAAGCGATACAAGAATTGAAAGAGAGTGAATTCAAAGATCTTTTTGCCGAAGAACTTTCCGAGAAAGCAAAGTTGATAGTTCCCGATTGTGTTATCGAGACTGACCTTGAGCTGCTCATCCCGGAGACGTATGTTGCCAGCACGCGCGAACGTCTTCAATTGTATGCAACGCTTGATGACCTTGAAGATGAACCCTCGCTCGAGACCTTCATGAGCGGTCTCCGCGACCGTTTCGGCGAGTACCCGTCGTCCGTTATCCAACTGGCCAACACGGTTCGCTTGCGCTGGCAGTGTGAAAGGCTTGGATTTGAAAAAGTGATTCTCAAAAATGGACGAATGCGTGCCACTTTTGTCGACCGCGACGAGTACTTCAAGTCCGAAATCTTCGGGCGGATATTGGGCTTCGTGCAAACGTATTCCAAGCGTTGCAGACTTAAGGACCAGTCGGGGCGTCCAACGCTCACCATCGAAGATATCACCAGTGTGGATGTAGCACTTCAGTTACTCCAACCCCTGGCTACTGCAATTGGGTAATCTATCCGGTACCCAATAATCCGGTATTTAAGACAATAGTACTCCGGGGTATCCGTTATCCCCGACAGAGCCATGTACCTCCATCAGGGATTCACCAAAAAATTCCTATGGGTTGGAAAACACGTAATTATCTTTTTATATTAGCGGTTGCTTTTTTCCCTAACACCCGACAAAATGAAGCGTAGAAAGAGTCTATTTGTTCTGGTTGGCGGCATTTTTTTGATGGCCTCGTGTTCGTTGCTCCCCGGCAAAAAGAACTCGAAACCCACCGCAATCAACCCGGGCCAGATGAGTACCGCGACTAACCTCAAGTATAATGATGAGGAGACCAGCGGTTTCAAAGTGAACGAATTTGCCGGTCAGCCCGATGCGCCCAATACCGTATTTATAGAAGGCGGACGAGCCATCATGGGATCCTTTGAGGAGGATGTCATGAGCTACCGCGATAACATTGAACGGACCGTTTCTGTTGCTTCTTTTTACATGGACGAAACAGAAATTGCCAATATCCACTGGCTGGAGTACATGTTCTACCTGGCCAAAGACTCCACGCAGGAAGTGTACCAGGCCGCCCTTCCGGATACAACGGTTTGGGTTGGAAAACTTGCGTTCAACGACCCCTATGTTGACCACTACCTCCGCTATCCCGGTTTCCGCTATTTCCCTGTTGTGGGTGTGAGCTGGAAACAAGCGACGCATTATTCCAAGTGGCGCACCAGCGCGGTGAACCAGCAACTCATGAAGGAATCTGGCCAGGAACTCCCTGAGGTACCTGCCGGCGGACGTATCCCCCTGGAGTCCGGGATTGTAATTCCCGCCTATCGCCTCCCTACCGAGGCTGAATGGGAATATGCCGCACAGGCTCTCATTGGTACCCAATGGCTGGAAGAAATGCAGACTCACCAGCGCATTTACCCGTGGGACGGCCACGCGCTTCGCAACCCCTATGGCAAGCAGATGGGCTTCTTCCTGGCAAACTTCAAACGTGGTCGCGGTGACTATGCCGGTATCGCCGGCCGCCTCAATGATGGCGCGCTGATCACTTCTTACATTTATGAATTCCCTCCCAACGACTTCGGCCTCTACAACATGGCCGGAAATGTCAGTGAATGGGTAATGGACGTGTACCGCCCCCTATCCTATCAGGACTTTGACGATCTTAACCCGATCCGCCGTGATGGATTCCTCGACAATGCCAGCGGAAACGGACGTGAGAATCTTTACAATAACATTGAGAAGAATCCGACTTCATTTACCTCATTGATTACAGACAAATCGCGTGTATACAAAGGTGGTTCATGGAAGGATGTGGCATATTGGATGTCACCCGGAACGCGCCGTTATCTGGACGAAGATTCCGCCACGGCTACCATTGGGTTCCGTTGCGCCATGATTCGCGCCGGATCGAATTATTAGAATACCAACCTTATTCTATCCAGAATCCCTTCCCTTCCGGAAGGGATTCTTTTTTTGCGGCTATTGGGCTTCCGCAATGCAAGCAATGCTGATCGAATGACAACCACAATCCAGCAGGTGCTGCCCACAGGCCTCCAGCGTTGCTCCTGTGGTAATTACATCGTCTACCAACAGGATTCTTTTTTGAGTTATTTCTTTGCCGGCGCTGACTGAAAAAACATGCCGGACATTCTCCCATCGGTCAGCGCGCGACTTGCGTGTTTGTGTGGCCGTCGCTTCGGTCCTGATGGATATGGATTCGTTCCACGCAACATGCATGGCCTCACTGAGTCCCTTTGCAAAATGTGCACTTTGGTTATAGCCACGATGACGAAGACGCGATCTGTGCAGGGGGACCGGAACAATAAGATCAAATTCATCCCCAAAACCTTCCTGCGCCAACTCAAGTCCATAAGCCTTACCCAATCGCTCTCCAATCTCCGGCCGATTGTTGTATTTAAGCTGATGCAACAAGTGCTGAACACTGCCTCCCTTTCTGAATTTGAGAAAGGCCATTCCATGGCGAATAGGCAATCGTCCCGCCAAACGGTTCAGCACCGGGTTTTCCTTACGTTTGTGATAGTAGGTTTTCGGTAATTCAGCAATGCAGCGGGTGCACAGAATATCCTCCCCCCTGACCATAGGGCCTGAGCATCCCATGCAGAATTGCGGAAAGAAAAGGGACAGAAAATCATCGAAAATGGCACCTGGACCTTCCATTGGTATTCCCTTCCGTATCGGGATATTTGATCAAAATCTCAGCTATGAGCATCGTTGAACAATTTAACGACTATCGGCAGCGGATGAATGATAAAATCACCGCCGCCGATAACTTAATCCTGAAAAGAATATTCAATCTTGACACGAATGCCTACGCCCCCGGCATTCTTGACGTCAAAACCAAGGAACTGATTGGGCTCACCTGCTCCCTGGTTCTTCGGTGCGACGATTGCGTGAAATACCACCTGGGCAAATGCAAAGAAGTCGGCTTCACCACCGAGGAAGTTAATGAAGCCATGGGTGTTGCCACGCTCATCGGTGGCACCATTGTAATTCCTCACCTTCGCCGGGCGTTTGAATATTGGGATGCGCTGAATGCTTAAGCGGGATCTCACCCTCGAACGCAATTGGCAGGCGCTGCTCGGTGAAATGGAGCGGATGCTCGGTCAGCGGCCTAAGGACCTCAACGGCGCTTTATTCCTCATCGGAGTCCAGGAACTTGGCAAGGGATCCAGGAACTTCTCTAAAGAACAGAAGCAAGACCTGATGCACATCGCCATATGCAAAGTGTTAAGTTACGCCGGCTATTATGAGCTTGAAGGCCATGATGATGATGGATGGCCCCATTGGAAGCTGGTAAAAAAGTTGCCCCACTTTGATCTCCTTGAACAGGAGAAACTGCTGAAGCTGCAGGTGCTGGAATACTTTGAAAAAGAGTTTGCCTGGTTGCCTCCCTCCGATTCAGGGATTTGATGGTGATCATCTGGGCCTCGTGTATTCCTCGCTGGCTTGCTATCTTTAAGTGGTTTAAACTTAGTGGAATCTCCTTACGTTTCTAACCCGATGGGTAGCCGACTGGATCGTGTGTCAGACAATATCTCCTCGTTTCGAAGGAAGTATTATATAAATCTTTTCCTTCGGGGCTCTATACTCACGATTACATTGCTGCTTGGCTATTTCCTTTTGGCCAGTCTTATCGAATACAACCTTTGGTTGCCTCGCGAATTACGACTTGCTCTTTTCGTTCTCTTCTTTTTTACGGCAGCCTACTGCTTGTTTCGATATCTCCGCGACCCCTTGCTCTGGTGGCTTTCCGGACGCGGTTTGGGTAAAGAGGAAAGCGCGCGAATTATCGGCAGGTATTTTCCGGTAATCGAAGATCGGTTGCTAAACTTCCTTCAATTAACCACAGCAACCAGAAATCGAGGGGCCCTGTTGGAGGCCAGCCTGGAACAGCGCGCTATCTTGTTTGACCAGTTTAGGTTCGAAAGCATTGTTGACCTTCGGGAAAATCGCCGATATCTTAAGCTCCTTGCCATTCCTTTCCTTGCCTTTGCCCTGATCATTTTCCTCAACCAGAAAATCATTACCCAAAGCACCGAACGAATTGTCAACTTCAACAAGGAATATTCTCCTCAAGCTCCGTTTCGATTTTATCTCGACCACCAGCGTCTGGTTACTTTTCCCAACGAGGACTTTGTACTCCATATGCACCTGGAGGGGGAGGCGCTCCCCGAGGCCGCCTACCTGGTCATTGGGCAGCAACGGATGAAGATGCAGACTGATAAAGCTGGGTTCTTCTCCTATGTTTTTGAGAAGCCTCAGCAAGACATGAGTTTCCAAATCGAGGCAGCCGGATTCTATTCCGATCGGTATATCCTTCGAATCGTTAACCGGCCAGAGCTGCTTGCCCTTAAGGTCCAACTGAATTTTCCCGGATACATCAACAGGCCGGCTCAAGTGTTGCAAAACGTCGGGAATCTCGAAGTACCTGAGGGCACCCGCGTAGGGTGGTCCATCACCACAGCAAACACACAAAAGGCCAGCATTCAATTCACTTCTGAAGGTTCCCCCAATCCAATGCAACAAATTGATAATCAGTCATTTGCATATGGCAAGGGCTTTTTCAACCCGGACGGATACACCATCGCCCTCGCCAATGAAAACAGTAGTAACAAGGATCAGATTACGTACCAGGTAAATGTGATCAAAGATCAGTTTCCCGCTTTGGTGGTTGATCAACTTGGTGACTCCGTGCTTTTTGAGAACATCATGTTGGCCGGTATGATCAAAGATGACTATGGGCTAACGAAGTTGTCACTGAACTACATACTGAATCGGAAAGGAGAGAAGGAAATCACAGGCTCAATTCTGTTTGAGATCCCCTCCGCTCCGCAACAAAACTTCTTCTACCGCTGGTCATTAGATTCCCTGCACATGAAGGGTGGCGATCGACTTCAATATTACCTCGAGGTCTGGGATAACGATGGCATTCATGGACGCAAATCAACACGGTCAGTCGTTTACCAGTTTGACCGGCCGGATGACGAGGCTTTTAAGTCAGAAATCAAACGCTCTCAATCTGCTACGGAGAATGAACTGCAACAAAGCCTCTCGAGGGCTAAATCCCTGAAAGAGTCTATTGAAGAAGCGGAACAGCGGTTAAAGGGAAAGAACTCGCTCGACTGGCAGGACCGCAAAATGCTTGAGGATCTTATTGAGCAGAAGAAAAGTCTTGATCAGGTCATTGAAGACCTGAAGCAGAAGAACAAGGAACTTCTCGAAAAACGAGAGGCT
>JAYRNL010000137.1:0-7132 GCA_041912235.1 Cyclobacteriaceae bacterium | reverse complement strand
TGAAAAGCTGAAGAACCCTTCAACTCCACGTCCCAGGATTTACGCCAGCGTGCCCGGTCGCGCCAACTCCCAAGGATTGGTGGTAACTGATCCTGAGGCCACCAACCATATTCTGCAGATCTTCTACTCTACCAAGGAAGCGCACGCTTCCGTAACGCTGGGTGATTATCGAAAAGACATTGTCAAGATGCTGGTGGGTCAATTGCTGAACCTGCGTATGCAGGAGCTTACGCAGAAGGCCAACCCTCCGTTTCTCTTCGGTGGCAGCGGCGAGAGTGAATTTGTTCACGGTTATGAATCCTATTTCGGAATAGCTGCCGTTGGCAAGGCCGGAGTGGTGCCCGCCATTGAAGCGGTAATCGTTGAAAATGAGCGTGCGCGCCGCTATGGCTTTACCCAGGCTGAGTTGGATCGCGTCAAGAAGTCATTTTTCCGCAGCATCGAGCAGTTGTATAATGAGCGGGATAAGACAGAGTCCTCCGATCATGCCGACGAGTACCTCCGCAATTTCCTGAGCGATGAGCCCATTCCGGGAATCGCCAACGAGTTCAACTATTACAAGCTGTTCCTTGATGGTATCACGATTCAGGAGTTGAACACGTATGCAGCCGAACGCATCCCGTCGGCGTCCGAGAAAAAGCTGGTATTGCTCCAGGGACCTGCAAAGGCAGATTTCACCATGCCCACCAACGATGAGTTGCTGGCTGCCGTCGTTCGGGCAGAGCAGTTGCCTGTCCAGCCCTTTGAAGAAAAGTCGGTGGCTACTACGTTGATGGGTACGCTGCCTTCACCCGGAAAAATTGCATCCGAAAAGCTACTGGCCGACGTCGGCGTTACCCAGCTCACATTTGAAAACGGCGTTAGCGTCATGTTGAAGCCCACTGATTTTAAGAATGACCAGATCATTCTATCCGGTTTTCGTTTCGGTGGAAATTCACTTTACAGCGATAAGGATGCACAGAGCGCCCAATATGCTGCCGCGGTAGTGTCACAAATGGGCGTGGGTCCATTTGCGCCCACCGACCTGCGGAAGGTATTGGCAGGAAAGTCGGCGGGCGTTTCACCCAGGCTCTCCGGGTTATCCGAAGGCGTCAGTGGACAATCCGGAACATCCGATGCGGAGACCATGCTCCAACTATTGCACTTGTACTTCACCGTCCCCCGAAAAGATGTCGAATTATTTGAATCCTACAAGTCGCGTCAACAGGCTATGCTGCAGAACATGTTGAGTGACCCACGCGCTGTCTTTCAGGATTCCGTAAGTCGAATGATGTATCAGATGCATGCCAGGGCTCCCCGGCTTCCCCGCCCTAAGGATTTCGACAAAATTTCCCTCGATCGTGCACTTGACATATATAAGGACCGGTTTGGGAATGCCCGGGGATGGAACTTTGTAATTGTGGGGAGCTTCAGGCTGGAAGTCATGAAAGAGTTGGCTGCAAGGTACCTGGGGTCACTACCCTCCATTGCGGGCGCTCCGTCAACTTTCAACGACCTGGGAATCCGACCCATTAAAGGTGTCGTGAAAAAAGAGATTCAAAAAGGACAGGAACAGCAGAGCCTGATTTCCATTGCCTTCACAGGAGAAACGCCCTACGTACCAGAGGAGCAATTGAAACTTCAGGCACTGGTCGACTTGATTGAAATCAAATTGACAGAAACGTTGAGGGAAAAACTCAGTGGTGCCTACACAGCTCAGATCAGCGGAAGCCTCAGCAAGTATCCTTATGCCAACTATGCCATCAATCTGGTAATCCCCTGTGGGCCGGAAAACGTCGAGAAACTTATTGAAGCTACGATGACCGAAATTCAGAAGATAAAAGACCAGGGACCCAGCCAGGAAGACCTTGCCAAAGTCAAGGAGGCGTTTACCAAGAAGCAGCAGGAAAACCTGAAGGACAACGGCTATTGGTCCAGCGCACTTCAGCGAAGCCTGGAATTAGGCACTTCACCTTCCAATATTCTTACGGTCGAAGCCCGGATGAACAATCTCACGGCCAAGGAAATTCAGGAACGCGCCAGGAAGTACTTCAACATGAACAACTATTTTCAGGCTGTGCTGTACCCGGAAAAAAAATAGAACGGTCAGGGTGACGAATCCGTGCCGACCACATTGTATTGAGTACTATGCGTTATTTCATTTATTTCAGTTTTCTCCTTCTGCTGGCCTCCTGTGGCAAGAACGCAAAGAATCTTGCCCTTGCGCAGGGACAACCCGGCGACATCTATGTAATCATGGACTCCACCCAACGGAAGGGGGTGATTGGTCATATTCTCGATTCGTTGCTTCAGGAAGAGATGCCCGGATTGCCGCGTGAGGAATCCATCTTTCGCGTGCACTGGGTGGACGCTCGTAAGCTCAACTACATCCTCAAGGAGCGCAGAAATCTTGTCTATGTGTTAAGCCTTGATCAGCAATCGCAAGGATCAGGCATCATTAGGAAGCTTTTTACACCGGAGTCCATCTCGCAAATTCAAAACAACGATGATCAGTTCATGACCACGGTCAGCAACGTTGCAGCAAGAGGGCAGGAAGTCGTCTTTCTGTTCAGCCGCAATGAGGCCGTGCTGGCCGCCCATCTTCGCAAGGAAGGCGCCCGCCTGGTCAATCATTTCAATCGCACCGAACGCGAGCGACTCACCGTGTCGTTGTTCAAGGCGGGTCAAATGAAAGGCATAACCGATATGCTTATCAAGGATTTCTCGTGCTCCCTCAAGGTTCCGTTTGGTTACAAACTTGCTGACCGATCTAAGGACTTTCTGTGGATTCGCCAGATGAATCCCAAGGATGACAAAGACATCTTTGTTTCACGGAAAGCCTACACCTCCCAGGAAGACTTTGGCCGCGAAAAGCTTATCGCGTACCGAGACGAAGTTTGCCGAAAGTATCTTTTCGCAGACCCGGATGACACCGAGTCGTACGTGATGACTGAAACAACCGTGCCTTTTATCCCGGTGACTGCCGACACGGTCAACTTCAATGGTCACTTTGCCATTCAACTCCGCGGGTTGTTCCGGTCGCATACCCCGGGCGTTGGCGGTCCCTTTCTGGGGTTCGCCCTGGTCGACGAAGCCACGCAGCAATTTTACTACATCGAAGGCTTTACGATCAGCCCCGGGCGAGAGCAGCGCGAAATCATGCGGGAATTGGAGACTATCCTCTACACCTTCCAGACAAGCAAGGACCTTCCCCTTTCGTCCCCGGCCACTCAGTAGTTCAAGGGCTCTCCGGTGACGCCCAGCACCGGGCCGGACCCCCGGGAATAAGCGCTTTGTTTGTGATGAATCACTAACTTAGCCCGCTTATTAACCGATGAACCATGTCCATTAAGATTCGCAAACAGGATGCCCTGAACTATCACACCAACGGACGTCCCGGAAAGATCGAAGTGGTGCCCACCAAGGTGCTGACTTCTCAACTTGACCTGGCCCTGGCCTATTCCCCGGGAGTTGCTGAGCCATGTAAAGAAATAGCCATAAACAAAGATGACGTCTACAAATACACCTCGAAAGGAAATCTCGTTGCGGTGATCAGCAACGGGACAGCCGTTCTTGGCCTTGGTAATATCGGCCCTGAGGCGGCCAAGCCGGTTATGGAAGGCAAGGCTGTACTGTTTAAGAAGTATGCCGGGATCGACAGCTTTGATATTGAGATCGCCGAAACCGATCCCGACGAATTCATCAAGATAGTCAAGGCTCTTGAGCCCACCTTTGGCGGTGTGAACCTTGAGGACATCAAGGCGCCTGAGTGTTTCAAGATTGAACAGGTGCTGCGCGAGCAGATGAACATCCCGATCATGCACGACGATCAGCACGGCACGGCAATCATTTCCAGTGCCGCCTTGCTCAATGCGCTTGAGCTGGTGGGTAAAAAGATCAGCGATGTGGTCATGGTTGTAAATGGCGCCGGTGCAGCTGCCATTTCCTGCGCACGCCTCTATCTGGCCGTGGGAATGAAAAGAGAGAACATCATCATGTGCGACAGCAAAGGCGTCATCCGCTCCGACCGAAAGGATCTTGACGCTATCAAAGCGGAGTTTGCCACCTCCCGCAAGTTGAACACCCTCCAGGAAGCAATGAAGAATGCGGATGTTTTCGTTGGACTGTCCAAAGCCAACGTCCTCACGCCTGATGACATCCTGGCCATGGCAAAGAACCCCATTGTGTTTGCGCTGGCTAACCCGGACCCTGAAATCACTTATGATTTGGCCAAGAAGACCCGTCAGGACCTCATCATGGCAACCGGCAGGTCGGATCATCCCAACCAGGTGAACAACGTGCTGGGCTTTCCTTATATATTCCGTGGCGCACTCGATGTTCGTGCAAAAGGAATCAACGAAGCCATGAAGTTGGCGGCCGTCTATGCCCTGGCCAACCTGGCCAAAGAGCCTGTGCCCGATAGCGTCATGATGGCGTACAATGCAGAGAAGATTGAATTTGGTCGCGACTATCTCATCCCCAAACCGATGGATACCCGGTTGATCACCACCATTGCTCCGGCGGTGGCCAAGGCTGCCATCGATTCGGGAGTGGCTACCCAATCCATTACCGACTGGGGCGATTACCATCGCCAATTGCAAAAGCGCATCGGTATCGACCAAAAGCTGATCAATAATCTGATCGATCGTGCCAAAAGCTCTCCCAAGCGGGTCGTTTTTGCGGAGGCTGAGAATCCAAAAATTCTGAAAGCAGCACAGATCGTTCAGGATGAGGGCATTGCCTTCCCTATTCTACTCGGCAATCGTCAATTGATTGAACGCATCATTACCGAACATAAACTTGAATTGGAGGGGTGCACCATCATTGATCCCCGCGAAGAGCGGGAGCGCGATGAACGGTATGCTCATGCGTATTTCGAAAAACGGCAGCGGAAAGGAGTAACCATGATTGATGCGCACCGCGCCATTCGCGACCGCAACGTTTTTGGCGCCATGATGGTCGACCAGGGTGAGGCCGACGCGTTCATCTCCGGCCTCACACGGGACTACTCGAAGACCATTCTTCCTTCCCTGCAGATCATCGGCATGCGACCAGGCGTAAAGCGAGTAGCCGGCATGTACATCATCCTCCACAAGAATGGAACGTACTTCTTCGCTGATTGCACGGTGAACCTGGACCCGACTGCCGAAGAACTGGTGGACATCATTGGGGTGACAGCACGGGGAGCCAAATTCTTTGAGGCGGAGCCCCGCATCGCTGTGCTTTCCTATTCTAATTTTGGCTCAAGCAAAGGAGAAGTGCCCGAGAAGACACGTGAAGCCGTACGCCTGGCCAAAATCAAGTATCCCGGCCTTGTGATTGACGGCGAGATACAGGCCAATGTTGCGCTGAACACCGAATTGCAGCGCGAACTTTATCCGTTTAGCGCGCTGTGCAAAGAGGGCGCCAACACCCTGATCTTCCCCAATTTGTCATCGGCCAATATTGCTTACAAGCTTCTGATGGAGATTGGAGGCGCGGAAACCATCGGTCCGGTGCTTTTGGGAATGCGCAAGCCGGTGCACATCCTTCAGCTTGGCAGTTCCATCCGTGAGATTGTGAATATGACTGCGATCGCCGTGGTAGATGCCCAGGTTCAGGAAGAGATCGCTCACGCAGAGAAAAATTCGTAACCTGCCAGTCCGCTCATGATCGCTTACCTCCGTGGAAAACTCGTACACAAGGAGCCGACTCATGTCATTGTTGATGTTGGAGGAGTAGGCTACCAGGCTTCCATTTCGCTCAACACCTTTTCGGATATTAAGGATCAGGAAGATATCCGGTTGTCTACCTACCTGCATGTCCGGGAAGATGCCCAACTCCTGTACGGATTTTCAACCGACGCCGAGAAGGCCATGTTCATGAACCTGATTTCCGTCAACGGGGTGGGTCCCAACACCGCCATGGTTATGCTGTCGTCTTTGCCTCCCTCCGAGTTGAGGGCGGCTATCCTCCGGGAGGACGCGGCCACGTTGCAGGCGGTGAAGGGAATTGGCGGAAAAACGGCTCAACGGCTCATTCTGGAGCTGCGGGACAAGCTTCGCAAAGCCCCCGGAGATTCAACAGCAACTTTAGGCGGGGGTACAGGCAATACATTGCGCCAGGAGGCGTTAACTGCATTGGTTACTCTGGGCATTTCCCGGTCAGCGGCGGAGGCCAGTATTGACGGCGTCCTACGGAAAGCAGGAAATACCATCAGTTTGGAAGACCTGGTCAAACAGGCCCTAAAAAACGCTTAGAGGACGTCTTGAATTACCTAGCCTGGACAACTCGGTTTACCCACGGTTTGGGGACGACATTGTTGTTCCTCGTATTTGGATTTATTGATGCCGAAGCCCAGGTAGGAGACACCACGCAGGTTGATTCGGTATATCGCCCACGCTATCAGCCGATCTGGAAACCGCGGGATCGATTCGGGGATCCCTTCTCAAACTACAACCCCCAGTCGCCGCTCTACCTCAAAGATCCCAAAACCCTTTCCATCCAGGTGGAACCTGACACCGGTCGCTACTACAGTATCTATGAACGGTTCGGCCCGGTGAATTTCCGAACGCCGACGTTCATGACTTTCGATGAGATCAACCAGTACAACAACCGGGTGATGCTCAAAGATTATTGGAGGAGCCGAAGTCAGGCGCTCGATGGCGAAAGTGCGGTGAGCAGCCGTAACCTGCTTCCCAAACTTTATACCAGTCCTCTCTTTGACCGCATTTTTGGCGGCAGCTATGTGGAGTTGATCCCCCGCGGTTTTGTGACTTTGGATTTTGGTGGGCAATGGCAAAGCATCAAGAATCCGGCAATACCCATCCGTCAGCAGACCAACGGCGGGTTTGAGTTTGATCAGCAGATCAACCTCGCGGTGACGGGCAAGGTGGGTGAAAAGCTCAAGATCACCACCAACTTCGATAACAACAACTCCTTTGATTTTCAGAACCAGATGAAAATCGAATACACCGGTTTCAAGGAGGATATCCTGAAGAAATTGGAAATCGGTAATGTCAGTCTTCCACTGAACAACAGTTTAATTACCGGTGCACAAAACCTGTTTGGCATCAAGGCCCAGTTTCAGTTTGGTAAACTATTCGCCACTGCCATCGGGACCACCCAGCGCGGGAAACAATCCACCATCACCATCAATGGAAGTACCGACGGT
>JAYRNL010000136.1:0-17913 GCA_041912235.1 Cyclobacteriaceae bacterium | reverse complement strand
CAACCACAAGGATCCGATGACCACCGCAACGGCGCGGTATCCGAAGACGGTCCGTGGAGGGTCCTACCTGGATGCGCAGAATGAGTTGCGATGCAGCAACCGCATCGCCTCCGACCCCAAGTGGAATATACGTGACCCCCAGATTCCGAAAAGCCGCTGGTGGATGACAGACGGGATGTTTGTGGGCTTCCGGATCGTCCGTCCCCGGCGGCAACCAACGCCGGCTGAGGTCGAAGAATTCTTTTCGCGCTACCTTAAATAAAACCCTACCTTAGTCTATCACACCAAATCATCCGTCATGAAGAATCCGAAAAACAGCCGCCGTTCGTTCCTGAAGCAATCCACCCTTGCTGCAGGGTCCCTGGTGACCTTGCCGCTGGTTTCCGAAGCTGGATTTTTTAATTCCTCCGCTGATGACACTATTAAAATAGCCCTGGTCGGCTGCGGCGGCCGAGGCACCGGAGCTGCTCTGCAAGCCCTGTTAACCAAAGAGAATGTGAAGCTGGTGGCCATGGCAGACGCCTTCCGGGATAGGATTGATGAATGCTACAATAGCCTCATGGCCGACGACCTGAGCGACATTGCGGGCGTGGCCGGCAGTGTGAAAAAGAAAGTGGCCGTTAAGGAGGAGCACAAGTTCGTGGGCTTTGATGGTTACCTCAAGGCCATCCCGATGGCCGACGTCGTGATTCTAACCACACCTCCCGGCTTCCGGCCTATTCACTTTGAAGAAGTAGTCAAGCAAGGGAAGCACGCGTTTGTGGAGAAACCCCTGGCCACCGACCCTGCCGGCATCAAGCGTGTGCTGGAGGCGGCCCAGATCGCCAAACAGAAGAAGCTGAATATTGTGGTCGGGTTGCAGCGACATTATCAAAACAGTTACCGCGAGCTCTTTGGGAAATTCAAGGACGGCATGATCGGCGACATCGTTTCAGCCCAGGCCTGGTGGAACAACGACGGCGTGTGGGTGAAAGAACGCAAGCCGGGCATGACGGAGATGGAGTACCAGATGCGAAACTGGTATTACTTCAACTGGCTCTGTGGCGACCACATCGTGGAACAACACATTCACAACATCGACGTGGTCAATTGGTTCAAGGGTGATTATCCTGTACGTGCACAGGGCATGGGCGGGCGCGAAGTGCGCAAAGGCAAAGAGTACGGCGAGATCTTTGATCACCACTACGTCGAGTTTCAATATGCCGACGGCACCATCATGAACAGCCAGTGCCGGCACATCAAAGGCACGTTGAGCAAAGTGGACGAACTGATTGTGGGCACCAAGGGCTCCATTTCCTGTGATGCCGGAAGGATAACGGATCGAAAGGGCAATACCCTTCACCAGTTCGACCGCACCAAGGAGAACAATCCCTACCAGACCGAACACGATGAGCTGTTTGCGGCGATTGCTAAAGGTGAGTATAAGTTCTCCGATACAGAAAATGGTGCCCGTAGCACCATGACCGCGATACTTGGCCGCATGGCCACCTACAGCGGGCAGGTCGTTGAGTTTGAGAAAGCCCTCAATTCCGGAATTTCTCTTCAACCGGCCACCTATGCCTGGAATGCAGAGACTCCATCCAAGCCGGATGCCAACGGGCTTTATGCGTGTGCCATACCTGGAGTGACCCGGTATTTTTCGTAATCGTTATGAGCACACGCGACAAACGGGTTGACGCGTACATCGCCAAATCAGCGGACTTCGCCAAGCCGATACTCAACCATCTCCGAGAGTTGGTCCACCAGGCCTGTCCTGAAGTTCAGGAGACGATCAAATGGGGATTCCCGCATTTTGACTACAAGGGCATGCTCTGCAGCATGGCCTCCTTCAAGAAGCATTGCGCGTTTGGCTTTTGGAAGGCGAAACTCATGTCGGATTTCGACGAGGTGCTTTCGCCTGTCGGGGAAACGGCCATGGGCCACTTCGGCCGAATCACCAGTTTAAAAGACCTCCCCGCCGATACCCGCATGCGGAAGTACATCAAGGAGGCCTGCAAACTCAACGACGCCGGCGCAAAAGTGGAGCGACCGAAGAGGGTTATCGCTAAAAAACCTATAACCGTGCCTGCATATTTCCGAAAGGAGCTTGCCAAGAACCCGCTGGCCCGCGCGACTTTTGATAAATTCTCCCACTCCCACAAGAAGGACTACGTGGACTGGATCACCGAAGCCAGGACGGATGCTACCCGCATGAAACGGATGTCCACGGCGCTGGAATGGCTGGCTGAAGGGAAAAGCCGCAACTGGAAGTACGAACGCTGAGCGTTCCGACCATCCGGTCAATCCAGATTCTTTTTACTTACTTGCGCGATTATTTTCTGCGATTGAACTTGCTTCGCACCATAACCGGCAAATTGTACATCGTGTGGGTGCTGTTTGTCTTCACTTTTTTCATGATCCTCTACCTGCCGGGCATTCTCATCCCCTTTTTTCTCGGTGACCGGTTTGGCGACATCAGCTACTGGTTTTTGAAATTGTGGGCACGAACATTCAGCATTCTCAATCGCATACCCTACCGTATCTATGGACGGGAAAACATCCGTCCCGGTCAGGCGTATATCTACCTGAGCAACCACACGTCCTACCTGGATATTCCCGGGATGTGTCTCACCGTGCCGAAACAAATCCGGCCCCTGGCGAAAAAAGAACTCCTCAAGTATCCCATTCTCGGGTGGATCATCCGCCATGCCTCTGTTATCGTTGATCGGTCGAGCAACGAAAGTCGACGTCGAAGCATGGAATACCTCAAGGGTGTGCTCCGGCGCGGCATATCGATTCTCATCTTTCCCGAAGGCACTCAAAATCGGACCGCCGAGCCGCTTCAACCTTTCTACGATGGCGGATTCCGCATCGCCATTGAAATGCAACAGCCGATCCTGCCGATGGTAATTCTGAATGCGGGAAAACTCATGCCACCCAGGACCCTTCACATTGAGCCCGGTACCATCACCATCAAAATCAATCCGGAGATTCCCACGGTGGGGCTCACGAATGCGGATGTGCCCATGTTGAAAGAGCGGGTGAGGAAAGAGATGTTGGCAATGATGGGGGCGAACTAAAGCCGATTCCGTTTTTTATTAGTTGTCCATGGCCTGAAGGCCTTGGCCATTGCCCCGCTTTTCAAGGCGGGGATTCCGGCTGCCGATATGGATATAGTCCAAATTACACAGGGATGTAGACCACCTTCTTCGTCTCAAAGAACTCCTCCTGGAAGAAATCCGTGAGCTCATAAAGCCGGTAGGGGCGCTTCAACTGATTCAACTCTTCATCCAGGTCGCCGCCTTTTAGGTAGAGGATGCCATTGTCGAGGTCGTGAGCTGACTCCCGCTTCACCTTGTTGTGCACCCAACCGTAGAATTCTTTCATCTGGGTCACGGCACGGCTGACTATAAAGTCATATTTGTCCTTCAGCTGTTCGGCCCGAATTTGTTCACAACTCACGTTGACGAGACCCAGCGCTTTGCTGACTTCCCTCACCACGGTGATTTTTTTGCCTATTGAATCCACCAGGTGGAACTGAGTCTCCGGGAAACGGATAGCCAGCGGTATGCCCGGGAACCCGCCTCCGGTCCCTACATCAAGGATTTCAGCGCCTGGCAAAAAGCTGATCACCTTTGCGATTCCCAGGGAATGCAATACGTGATTGACATAAAGATTCTCTATGTCCTTGCGGCTGATCACATTAATCTTCTCGTTCCATTCCCGGTAGAGAGGTAACAGCTGCTCATACTGCTGCCACTGACGCGGGGTCAAATCAGTAAAGTATTGTGTAATAACAGAAGCTTCGGCCATTCAGCTAAAGGTATTGGGGCGCAAGCTACCCGCTGGTTAGCAGGCAAACAAGCCTGCCCGCCGGGTCACCGCACGTTCCATAGTTTTCTGAATAACAAGTATCTTTCTAATTCGTTAAAACCGTATCCCATGAAGCGTCGCACGTTCATCCAATCAGTTTCCTCATCGGCCGTTAGCCTGGGGCTGCCCGTACTGGCAACAGCTGACCCCGCTGCCAACAGTCGTAAGATTTTCGTTTGGGGTGGCGGAACGGACAAGGCAATTCTCAACTACCTGATCAAACTCACCGGCAAATCAAATCCGAAAGTATGTTTTGTGCCTACCGCCACTGGCGACAGCCTGGTGAGCATCACCAACTGGTACAGCCTGGTCGAAGGGCTGTCGCTGCAACCTTTTGTCATGCGCACGTTCATCAATTCCTACACCACGAAGGAATCCTTCGAGGAAACTCTGCTGAAGATGGACGCCGTGCTTGTGGGCGGCGGCAATACGCTGAACATGATGGCGATTTGGAAGAGCCAGGGGATCGATATCGCTTTGCGCAAGGCCTATGAGACGGGCATTCTGATGAGCGGCGCCAGCGCCGGCTCGCTGTGTTGGTTTGAGAGTGGCACCACAGACTCCCGCCCGAAAGAACTCAGCAAGGTGGAATGCCTTGCCTGGCTGAAGTACTCCCATTGTCCACATTACAACGTAGAGGAATTCCGCCGGCCCCTTTATCACAAAATGATCCTGAACAAGGAACTATCTCCCGGTTATGCCTGTGACAACCAGTCCGGGATTTATTTTGAGAATGAAACTTTTGTTCGCGCCGTTTCATCCAACGCCAAGAGCACGTCCTACTTTGTCGATCTCAACGGCGGCCAGGTAAGCGAACGTGACCTGAAACCCGAATTGATTCAATAAATCGGTTTATCATGCTCTCAATCAACGCTGCGACGCGGTTGGCATTCCTGGTGTACCTGCTTTTGGTCCCCGGGCTGCTTTGGTCTCAAGTGAGCGGCGTCATGACCGCACCCAACGGTAAGCCCGTTGCCGGCGCGGTTGTGTTTATTAACCATACCCAGGCGCGAGCCGAGACCGACGACTTCGGCCAGTTTGTCCTCAACGATATTCCTCCGGGCCTGCAGGAATTGGTTGCCTACAAGAAAGGATTCACACTCTACCGGGCTCCGATGCGGGTCCAGGCCGGACGTTCGTATAACTTGAATCTTCAGTTTGTCGCTACTGAAAAGAAACCCCGTGGCAAGAGCACACCGGAATCAGAAGCCGCCTTTGGGCAGGCATTGCTTGGACCCGAAGGGTTGTTGATCTACAATCCAGAAACGAAGGTCGAGGTTGAATGGCAGGACGGCAAGTTTCGCGTGCTATCCGGACCAGTGATTGCCGAATATCCCAACGCCGGTTATCGCATCACCGCCTACTTCCCCTCCACCACAGTCGCCGATGTGTCTGAAGCCGCCTATTGTTACCAGGAGTACCAGGGTTCCAATGTGAACCAGAATATGGCTGTGGAGCAAACCCGGATAGATATCTATCACGGATCACTTCGTCATTGGCTGGCCGCCACAGTCAAGGGCAAGGCTGCTGACGAAGGTTTCCAGGTTGTGGATGCCCGGGGAAACGCCTTACCCCCGGCGGTGGCCGTTCCTGCAGCCAGCGAGGGATATTACCGCATCAAGTCGGATGAACCCCTGATTATACGATATCGATCACAACCGGCAACCCGAATCACCCTCAACGGTCCCGTGGACTTCAATGCCAGTGGCATCATGATCAATCCGCGTCAGGTCAAGGCCGAGGGGCCGATGAACAAGCCAGGACTTGCTCATCAATTGCCGCTCGACTACCGGCCCATCGAGGATATTCAAACCACGTTTGCCGAGGCGCTGAGGTACTTCTATGAAAAGGTTTACGTACAGACAGACAAGCCCTATTACTATCCGGGCGAGCCGTTGTGGTTCAAGGCCTATATCAACTACTACAACCGGTCGTGGATGGACTCTCTTTCAGAAGTTCTGTATGTCGAAATCGTCAGTGCCAAAAAGGAAGTGCTTACCGAGCGTATGTTCCGGATCAAGGATGGCATGTCGCACGGTGATTTCATTTTGCCCGACTCCATAGCCGAAGGGACATATTACCTTCGCGCCTACACCACCCTGCGTCTCAACTTTGGCGATTCAGGCCTTTTCACAAAGCCCATTCGCATTCTCAACCTGGTCGACAAGGCGGATCCGACCCGCATGAGACCTGCCACGGAAAACTCTTCCGTGATAATTACCCCGCAACAGAAATCCTATAAAGTCCGGGATAAGATTACGCTGAAGCTACAACTTGCCAACAACGAATCCGACCTTTCCTCCGACGTGTCTGTCGCCGTAACCGATGCCGCGCAGGTGATCGCTGTACCTGAAGGGCAAACGATTCTCAACTCCTTCTCTATTGAAAAGAAAGAGATTCCGACCATCAACGAACTTAAATACCGGATCGAACGAGGTGTAAGCTTCTATGCCCAATTTCTCAACAATAAGGGAGTGCCTGAAAAAACTAACCTGAACTTCATTCAATGGAAGACAGGCGACGTATTGTACGCGGAAACGGATGAAGACGGAAAATTCTGGCAAACCGGCCTCCAGTTCACCGACAGCGCTTTGTACTCCTACAAATCGGACAAGGCCAAAGGCAAGCCGTACGGTCGGGTGGAGATACTGCCGAGGGATGTGCCGCCCGTTCAACCTCCCGATCTGCCGCAATGGGACATCGTCAAGGCCGGAACCGTACAACGCATCTTTTCAGAGTATGAAGTCCCCAAAGACAGCAAACTGCTTGAAGCCGTGGAAGTGGTCGGCTCCCGGCCGGAGAACCAGGCCCTGGAGGAATCCAAGCGTCGACCTTACGGCAGGGCCGACTATGTGCTGTCAGGAAAGAACCTGAATGTAAACTCAGGGAATTTGCTCTACGCGTTGGTCGGCAAAGTACCGGGACTGGTGGTAAGTCCGACGCAGAATACGGTTTTTTTCTCCCGCGCCATGGGGACCTCGCTTACGAGCACAGGTCAGCCCATGGTTACCATCAATGATGTTCCCATGGCTGGGGACGCAGCCACCGTACTTCAGACCATTGATTTCAATACCATTGAATCCATCGAATTCACCAACCGGCTCAATTCCCTCTACGGCGAGCAAGGACAAAACGGAGTAATCGCGGTGTACACCAAGACAGGAGCGGCCGTGGATAAAACCGATCCGAATTTTCAGACCATCAAGCTGCCGGGGTATTCCAAAGTCCGAAAGTTTCAGGCGCCTGACTATGAAAAGTCCAGTGGTGACAACCAGGCAGATTACCGCTCAACCATCTACTGGAACCCTGAAGTGAAGATTGTCGAGGCATCCGGAGGTGCCCAGGTTTCCTTCTTCGCTTCCGACCTCGCCGGCCAGTACCGGGTTGTCGTGGAAGGCGTCACCTCCGGAGGAAGGCCGGTACGCGGCGAAACGCTGATCACCATTGAAGAGAAGCCGTGAGGCCGATCAATAGATATATAGTTCTCGTTGGGCTGATCGTTTCCGGCGCAAGCGCACAAGCCCAACAGCGGGCGGATACGTTATTTAGTCAAACCGTTCTGCGCCCGAGATACGCACAGGGAAAGGGCCCGATGATTCTTCTCGATGAGGCGCACAACAACTTTCACACAACGACCGGGCGCTTCCGGCCGTTCGCGGAATTCATTCGTAAGGATGGCTATGTGGTCACGGGCAATGGGAATGCCTTTACGTCGCTGGTTCTGCGCGACGCCCGAATACTAGTCATCGCCAATGCGTTAAACGCGACTAACCTCGAATCATGGACGTTACCCACGCCCTCCGCCTTCACGGACGACGAGATCAAGGTGGTTGCAGACTGGGTGAAGGCCGGAGGCTCGCTGTTTCTCATTGCCGATCATATGCCGTTTCCGGGAGCTGCAGAAAAGTTAGCCTCCGCATTCGGGTTTACGTTTTACAACGGATTCGCATTTCGCAAGACCAATACCGACAACGGGCCCGGTGGAGCCTTGCAAGTTCCAGACATCTTTACGCCGGGAAATGGCCTGATGGAAGGACCCATCACCAAGGGCAATCGCCCCGAAGAAAAAATCACGTCAGTCCGGACGTTTACCGGTCAGGCATTCGACATCCCGCGCAACGCTTCTCCGATTGTCGTTCTGGATTCGCGGTATGAACTGCTCCTGCCTCAAACGGCGTGGGAGTTTTCCACCCACACGATGAAGCGATCTGCGGAAGGACTGGCGCAGGGTGCCAGTCTGGAATATGGGAAGGGGCGGATTGTTGTCTTCGGAGAGGCAGCCATGTTTTCAGCGCAGGTCCAGCGTGATTCGGTGCGGATGGGCATGAATGCTCCGGACGCGAAGCAAAATCCTCAATTGCTGCTGAATATTATTCACTGGTTGGACAAGCCGAAGCAGTAGAGAGAGGGCTAATCAGATGTGGTCTTTCTTGTTCTTGACCATGTCGTACATGAGCTCACGGGCACGGTGCAGTTGCGCCTTTACGGTGCCCAGCGGGGCATCCAGCTCCACGGCGATTTCCTCGTAGGACAACTCGTTGAAGTACCTCAGTCGCACGAGCTTCTGATACTTCGCGGGCAACATACCAACAAACACCTGCATGAGTTCTTCCTTTTGCATCCGGATCGTTTCCTCCTGAGGATCGAGGTTGCGGTCGGGTACGTCGATCGACACCGATTGACCATCATCGTCAGTATAGGTGTTCTCGATGCTCAGCGTATTGATTTTCTTCTTCCGGATGTAGTCGATTGTATTGTTGGTAGCGATGCGAAACAGCCAGGTGCTGAACGTGAAATCCTTCTTAAACCGGTGGAGGCTGCGGAATGCTTTTGCAAACGATTCAATCATCAAGTCCTCGGCGTCGTCGACGTTGCGCACCATCTTGAGGATCATGTGATATACAGGTCGTTTGTATCGCTGCAGCAACTTGGCAAACGCCTTATCGTCACCGCCCACCGCCCGGTCAATCAGCTCAAAGTCTTCCAGCGCTTTGGAGGAAAAGCGGTTTTCTAAATCTTCCATCGAATTCGTTTGGATACTAACGCCACCAGGCCCGTTCCAAGATAGTAAATGGCAAAATTAAAATCTAAAAGGGGTGTTTTCCACGATTCGAACGGGTCCCCCAGCGTCCGGGAGCCCCGGTGAATCAAGGCTATCAGAACGACCTCACGAAAAGCAAATCCGATCCACAGAAAGGAGCCTCCTGCGGATTGAGCCGCTACCGGTACAACTGCTATCCAACTCAATAACCACGTGGACATAAACAACCCAATGCGAAAACGGTCGCTCCACCGATACCGGCTCCCCACCGACAAATGGCGAAGCTTCTGATGAAGAAAAGTGGACCAAGAGGTTTTAGGAATTGAATAAACAAGGCTCTCCTTGCCCATGCGCACGGCCGCATTGGTTCGTGTGATGTGCTTATTCACAAACAGGTCGTCGTCGCCTCCGGTTACCGACAAGTGACCATGAAACCCTTTGTTTTCGAGAAACAGAGACTTGCGATAGGCAAGGTTCCTGCCTGTGCCCATGTAGGGGCTGCCCAGCAAGGCACCGCCAAGAAATTGAATACCGGTCAGCAATGACTCAAACCTTATGAACGCGTTCAGGTAGCCCGCATGCTCGCGGTAAGGAGAGTAGCCCAGCACAAACTTCTTGTCATCACTCATGGCGCTGGCCATATTCCTGAGCCATTGGTTGCCCTCGGGCCGACAGTCGGCATCCGTGAGCAACACCCAATCATGCGCCGCCGCCTTGACACCGAGGGTGAGCGCATATTTCTTTCCTGTGATATGCTCCGGGAGAAACTGCACCCTGACCATCTTCAGCCGCGGGTAAACACGGGTAGCCTCCAGCAGGTAATCGTACGTATTGTCGTTACACCGGTCTTCTACGATGATGACTTCAAATTCACCATAGTCTTGTTGAAGGAGTTGGGGGACAAGTTCACGAATGTTTGCTTCTTCATCGTGTGCACAGACAATAATGGAGACAGGGGGAGACGTTCCCGTGGCTATACTTTTCACCCGCCACAAAGCAACCAGGTACCGGCCAAGGAAGAAGAGTTGGGTTACCAACACCAACCAGCACGCAATGAGGGCGACAGACAGCACAGTGGATAAAAGAGCCCAAAGATAGATGAATTACCGAACCGAAGGGAAGCAAGGCCGACGGTTGCAGTGGAGCCTCTATATTTGTGACCATGAAATTTCAACTCCAGGCCAGGGATCCGCAATCCAAGGCACGCGCCGGCCTCATCACCACTGACCACGGTGAGATCCCAACGCCGATCTTCATGCCGGTGGGGACAGCCGGGTCTGTGAAGGCCGTGCATCAGCGGGAGTTGGAGAACGACATTAACGCCCGGATTATTCTGGGCAACACATATCATCTTTACCTGAGACCCGGCTTGGACCTGCTGGTGAAATCGGGTGGACTTCACAAGTTCATGGGATGGAAACGACCTATCCTGACCGATAGTGGCGGCTACCAGGTATACTCCTTGTCCGAGAACCGGAAGATTTCGGCCGAAGGAGTCACGTTCAAATCGCACATCGACGGCTCAAAGCATTTCTTCTCACCCGAAGGAGTCATGGACATACAACGGGCCATTGGCGCAGACATTATTATGGCCTTTGACGAATGTACACCCTACCCTTGCGACCATACCTATGCAAAAAAATCCATGAGGATTACCCACGATTGGCTGGATCGGTGCATAAGCCGTCTGCAAGAGTCCCCGACGCGATACGACTATGCGCAGGCGCTGTTTCCCATCGTACAGGGCAGCACGTTCCCCGACCTCAGAAAAGAGTCGGCAGAATACATTGCCCGCCAGGAGCAAGCGGGAAACGCGATTGGCGGGTTGTCGGTCGGTGAACCCGATGAAGACATGTACGCCATGACGGATCTTGTCTGCGGCATACTGCCGGATGAAAAGCCACGATACCTTATGGGTGTAGGGACGCCGGAGAATATCCTCGAGTCCATCGCTATCGGCATTGACATGTTTGACTGCGTGATGCCCACCCGCAATGCCCGCAACGGCATGCTGTTTACCACGCAGGGGATCATCAACATCCGCAACGAGAAGTGGAAAGATGACCTAAGTCCCATCGATCCTGGCCTCACCGGGTACGCCAGCACCTTCCACACCAAAGCCTACCTGCGACACCTGATCATCAGTAAGGAAATTTTAGGCGCGCAAATTGCTACATTACAAAACCTGTCCTTTTACCTGTGGCTGGTTGGTGAAGCGAGGGCTAACATCATGAAGGGAACTTTCGCCTCCTGGAAAACACAAATGGTAAAGGTGATATCAGCCCGGCTGTAGGCAAGAACATGAAGATCATTGATCAGTATATTCTCAAGCGTGTTTTGTCCACGTTTTTCTTTGTGGTGCTGATCCTCATGGCCATTATCACCGTGATTGATGTCACGGAGAAGATGGACAAGTTTGCCAAGAACAACCTCAGCATGGAAACCATCCTGGGGTATTACCTTGATTTCATTCCCTGGGTAATGGGGCTGATCACGCCCATCACCATCTTCATTGCCATCATTTACGTCACATCGCGGATGGCCAGTCATACGGAGATCATATCCATCCTGAGCGGCGGGATCAGCTTTCGCCGACTGCTGCTCCCCTACTTCTTTGCCTCGGCGGTTGTCGGAGGCATCAGCTTCGTGCTGAACGGCTGGGTTATCCCCGAAGCCACCCGCTCACGCCTGACCTTTGAAATGAAATACTTCAACGGCAACCAGAATTTCGGAACTCTCAACAACATCCATCTTCAGCTGGCGCCGCAGGTCTACTTGTATATCAAGGACTATAACAACATGACCAACGTCGGTTATAAATTCAGTCTTGAGCGATTTGATAAGAACGTCCTGATTGAAAAGTTGACCGCTGAAGAAATCGCCTGGGATTCCGTAAAACGAACGTGGACGCTGAGGATATGGCAATTGCACAACATCAACGACATATTCACGGCTGCCGCCAATACACCGCCGGAAAGTTTTCTCAGCAGCGGCACCATGCTCGACACCGCCCTGGCATTGTCTCCGAAAGATTTTGAATCCACGAAGCGGAGTTATGAAGGGATGACAACCCCGGAACTTACCGAGCACATCAACAAGCTTCGCTTTCGCGGGGCGTCGGGCGTGGAAAGCTACGAAGTGGAACGCCACATTCGAACGGCGGCGCCCTTCACAACGTTCATCCTGGTCTTCATGGGGGTTACCGTGAGCTCGCGCAAAAGCCGGGGTGGCACCGGCCTGCAAATCGCACTCGGGTTTATCCTGGCCTTTATCTTCATTCTGTTCTTCCTCCTCACCCGACGTTTTGCTGAAACCGGAGGCATGGAACCGTTCATTGCCGCCTGGACCCCCAACGTCATTTTCACCGCCGTCTCCGCTGTCTTGTATCGATTCACGCCCCGATGAAACCCAGCACGCCGGACTTCCTGCGACTTCATTTCGTGGTCATCCTTTTTGGTTTCACGGGAATACTCGGAAAACTGATTACCATTCCCCCCGTAGAAATGGTCTTTTACCGGACGTTGTTCGCTGCGCTCGGGATGGGTGCATTTCTGGTCCTGACCCGCCGATCGGCTCGAGTCACCTCCGCAGACTTAGTCACTCTTCTCGGCACCGGGGTGATCGTTGGCCTTCACTGGCTGACTTTTTTTCTTTCAGGACGAATGGCCAATGTCTCCGTGAGCCTTGTGGGTTTCGCAACGGCAAGTTTCTGGACTGCCCTTCTCGAGCCCGTATTCAACCGCACGCGCATCAACTTGTTTGAAGTTCTCCTGGGATTATTCGTGCTCGGCGGCCTGGCGATCATTTTCGGTACCGACTTTCACTATTCCTCAGGGTTGTGGGTAGGGATCACCTCCGGGCTCCTGTGTGCTGTTTTTGTGCTGATCAATGCCAGGCTCGTGAAGCGGGTGGATCCATTCACCATTACATTCTATGAAATGATCAGCGCGATGCTTTCCATTGCCCTTTTTCTGCCCTTCTATCAGAACCAGTGGGCGGAAGGACAAGCGCTTCGATTGATCCCTTCGTCCATAGATTGGGTTTGGATCCTCCTCCTCGCGTGGTTGTGCACGGTGTATGCCTACTCAGCAGCCGTTGAACTCTTCAAGCGTATCAGTGTATTTCTCTTTCAACTTACGCTCAACCTGGAGCCCGTCTACGGTATCTTGATGGCGCTGGTGGTATTTGGTGAGACCGAACGGATGGACGCGGGATTTTACATCGGTACCGCCGTGATTTTCCTGGCGGTTGTGGTCTACCCGTTTGTTAAAGTGAAATTAGAGCCACCCGGACCAACCGCTGCCGCCGGGAAATAATTCCTTCGACGAAACCTCCTGCCTGAACAGTCCAAAGATCGACGATCCAGAACCGCTCATGCTGGCGTAAACCGCTCCTTGGCTGTAAAGCTGTTCTTTGATTTTCGCCAATTCCGGATACCGCGCAAAGACGGATAGCTCAAAATCATTGGTGAGTATGTCTCTCCATTCGGTCACGGGCCGCTCCAACGTTGATAGCAAGTTCTCGCCGGGCGACTTCGGTACCACGCCGCGGTACGCTTCGGCTGTGGATACATGAACCTTGGGCGTTACCAGTACGAGGAAGTAACCGGACAAAGAAAGGTGCAACGGTCTAAGGATCTCACCTCGTCCACTGCCAACAGCCGGTGAATCCAACAGGAAGTAAGCGCAATCGCTTCCCAGTCGCTGCGCATAACTTGCGAGTTGCTGCGTGGTGAGCTCAAGCGAAAATAAGGCGGCTATCGTTTTCAGGGTGTGGGCCGCGTCTGCGGATCCTCCTCCCAACCCGGCGCCCATGGGAACGATCTTATGCAAATGGCCCTGTACGGGAGGCAGATTGAAATCTTCACGAAGCAGATGATAGGCTTTGACGCTAAGATTTTCAGTTGATGGTCCGGGAATTTCCAGACCCGTGCATTCAAACCGGAAGGACCGGGCAGGAAGGAATTCCAGGATGTCGCTCCACGGCAAGGGAAAGAAGCACGTATGGATGTCATGGAAGCCGTCTGGCCGCCTGTTCAGGATATGGAGGCCCAGGTTGATCTTGCACCCGGGAAATGCGACCATGGACTACCGCTTCACTTCTTGATTCGCTCAATGAGCTCTTCAGTAATACCCGTCGTGGAGAACCCGCCATCGTGCATCAGGTTCTGCATGGTCACCATCCGGCTGTAGTCGGAAAACATCAGCACAATATAGTTGGCGCAATCTTCCGCCGTGGCGTTTCCGAGAGGGGACATCATGCGGGCGAAATCGAAGAATACATCAAACCCGCTGATGCCGGCGCCAGCCGTAGTCATCGTCGGTGACTGGGAAATCGTGTTGACCCGGACTTTCTTCAACTTGGCGAACCTGGCCCCGTAGCTGCGGGCGATGGACTCCAGCACCGCCTTGGCTTGCGCCATGTCGGAGTAATCAGGATAGGATCGTTGAGCGGCGATGTAGGTGAGCGCCACAATCGATCCCCACTCATTCATGGCATCAGTTTTCTCAGCCGTCTGCAGCACCTTATGAAACGATATTCCGGAAATATCCAGGGTCTTGAGGAACCATTCGTAGTTCAGATCGCCGTAAGGCCTGTCCTTGCGCACGTTGGGACTCATGCCGATGGAGTGCAATACAAAATCCAGTTTGCCCCCGAGGACTTCGGCGGAGCGGGTGAATAACGTCGTCAAGTCTGCTTCCGATGTGGCATCGGCCGGAATGATTTCCGCTCCACATTGCTCACCCAATTCCTTGATCTTGCCCATGCGCATGGCTATGGGGGCATTGGTCAAGGTAAATTGGCCGCCCTCCTCTTTTACCTTGAGGGCGGTCTTCCAGGCGATTGAGTTTTCATCCAATGCGCCAAAGATGATTCCACGTTTTCCACGAAGCAGGTTATAAGCCATAAGTATGGATTTGTAAGGCACAATAATACAAAAATCGCCCCGAGTAGCTGACAATCCCCTGCAAGTATCACCTTTGCGTAATGCTTGTTGCGGATAACCCCATTGGAATATTTGACAGCGGAATTGGCGGGCTGACGGTCGCCCATGCCATCCGGACCCGCATGCCCGGCGAAAGTCTTCTCTATTTCGGCGATACGGCCCATCTTCCGTATGGCGATAAATCAGAAGCCGCCATCCAGGCCTACTCCGTAAAAATTGCCGAAGTACTGCTGAAGCGGAACTGCAAAGTGATCGTGATCGCCTGCAACTCCGCCAGTTCGGCGGCTTACGAGTTGTTGCGGGAATATGTTCATGGTGCCGTGGAGGTGATTAACGTGATCGACCCGATGGTTGATCTTATTGTGCGCAGGCAGGCCAATCGCAAGGTGGGACTCATCGGAACCAAACGCACAATTCAATCCGGCATCTATGCGAGTAAGCTCGCTGCCCGAGATGCCGGCGTGGAACTGGAATCGCTTGCAACCCCTTTGCTCGTCCCTATGATCGAAGAGGGGTTCTTCGAAAGCAACATCAGTCACGACATCATTCACACCTACCTCCGCGAGCCCAGGTTGAGCGACATTGATGCCCTGGTGTTGGGCTGTACGCACTATCCACTCATCAAGCGGGAAATTGCGGCTTATTATAAAAACACAATACCCATTTTGGATTCAGCCGATGTAGTGGCCGAAGCCTTGCACCAATATCTAATGCGTAACGGACTGTTAAATTCAGGGCCCAGGCGAACGGATCACTTCCTGGTTTCGGATTACACCGAGTCATTTGAGTCATCCACGAAGCTGTTTTTCACTGAGCAAGTTCACCTGGAACGATATCCGCTTTGGGGATAAAGGCGGCCCTGCATGTAGGTTTTAGGCCATTTTTGAATATTTTCACTGTGACAAATCCCGGATATTTGTGGTCTTTGATCCCGGCTAATGCCGCTGCACTAAGTTGGTGAAGAGATTACGTCACATATTCCTTACTCACGTCCTCACGTTGGGGGCGATCATCGCTGACGGTCAGGATTCGCTGGACAGCCTGTCGCAACTCCTCAAAAGCGCTGAGACTGATTCAGGTCGCTTTGAAATCCTTTATCAATTGTCCGAGGCTGCCGAGTTTACCGACTACGAGCAGAGCCAGCGCTATGCAGAAGAGGCTCGCAAACTGGCAGAGACCCTGGGTCCCTGGGCACTTGGAAAGATCTACCTGCGGCTTTCATTCCTGGAGACCATGGCCGGTGACTATTCAGAAGCCCTTCAATATGACCTGAATTGTGCTGCTTTATACGCCCAGTCCGGAGACAGTGCGAACCTGGCAAAAGCCTACATTGATATCGGCAATGATTACCGCGACATGGGCAATTACGATGATGCGTACTACTACCACACGCAGAGCTTCCATATCGCACGCAAAGCTAAGCCGCCTACCGGGCGGGATTCCTTGCTGATGGCCGTCGCCTTGCATAACATGGGAACCGTATTTACCGAATTGGGCCAGTTTGAACTCGGCTACCAGCATTTCATGGCCTCTGAGCGATTGAGCGCCGCCATCAACGATGAGCAGGCCCCGGCCTATACCCGTGATGAAGTGGGTGAACTGTATCGAAAAAAGGGCGATTATCAAAATGCCGAAAAGAATTTGCTCGAAGCAGTGGCTCTGGCGCGCAAACTGAAGATCCGTGTGCTGGTCCCCCGAAGCAGGATTCACCTGGCCAACCTCTACCTCGACAAAGGCGATTACGCCAAGGCCCTTCTCTATTTCGACTCCGTAAAGACCGATCAGCGGATAATCAACAATCGGTTTACCCTCGCCGAGTGTGATCTCGGTTCTGGCCAGGCCTTAGCCAGGCTCGGCAGGTATGAGGAGGCCATGAAATTACTTCAGGAAAGCCTTAAGGCTTCCCTGGATTTGAACGCGAAAATCCTGGAACTGTCAAATTATAACGCCCTGGCTTCCCTGTATGAGGGAAAGAAGGATTTTCAACATGCCCTTGAATTTCACCGCAGGCACGATGCTCTTCGCGATAGCCTCTATAGCAAGTCAACAATGGAGAAGATCGTGAAAGAAGAAGTTCGCTTTCAAACCATGAACAAGGACCTGGAGATCCAGGCGCTGAGCGAGATTCAGGCCAGGCAGTTTTCTGAGATCCAGCGGCAGGAACTGATTCAGAATATACTGGTGGTTGTGGCGGTTCTGGCAATTATTCTCCTGTATACGGTCTACCGAAGCGGGCGCCGGCGCAAGCGAATCAATGCCCTGCTGCTTGAGCACCAGGATGAAATCAAGCGCCGCAGTGTGGAATTGCAGCAGTTGAATGAGGTCAAGGACAAGTTCTTTTCCATTATTTCACATGATCTCCGCTCACCGATGAATGCATTGGCGGGCACACTGGACCTGCTCACCCGGCAGAAGATCACTCCCGATGAGTTCGCCAATCTCACCGAGACCCTGCGCACTCAGTTCAACCATACCCGCACCCTGATCACCAACCTGCTTGACTGGACACTCCTTCAGATGGACAAGTTAAAGGTTCATCCAGAGCTCGTGAACGTGGCTGCGGTCACCAATGAGAGCTATCAGGCGCTGAAAACCCTTTATCCCAAAGAGATTCATTTTGAAAACCGGGTTGATCCTCAGCTTACGGGGCTTGGCGATCGGAACATCATCAACCTGATTCTCCGCAACCTGATACTCAATGCCATCAAATTCACGGAGCCGGGCGGCAAGATCTGGGTTGAGGCCAATACCAGGGGTGATGAACTCATGGTTTCGGTTAGCGATACAGGAATCGGGATTAAACCCGAGGCGCAGGAATTTCTATTTACCAAAACCTCAAGCTACACCACGCGCGGAACAGCCAACGAAAAGGGAACCGGTATCGGACTCATCCTCTGCAAGGAATTCGTTGAAAAAATTGGGGGTAAAATTGGTTTTGACAGCAAGTTAGGGGAAGGTTCAACCTTCTATTTCACCTTGCCCAAGGCCCATACTACGGCAGAACGTCCGCAGGAGGCCATAGCGCCCTGAGTTTTCCGCCCGGGTTGAACGGCAATCCTATTCAGGCTACCTT
>JAYRNL010000135.1:0-10770 GCA_041912235.1 Cyclobacteriaceae bacterium | reverse complement strand
TTTCAGATCTGGCGATGTCCGTTAAAGTCGATGTGTGATAAAATTGGTACTGGGGACTTGATGAGCTCGCATAGCCATTTTGGTCTTTGCCGACGAAATCAGCTTTGTACCATCCATCCAGGCCATCCACGTAAGGCAGGTATTCAGTAGTGCTACGGCCAAACTGGTCGTAAGCTTGAGGCTTAACAAGATCCATTTGTGCAGGAGAAGCCTTCCAGCTCACCTCCTGCATGGGTCTGCCAAGGCCGTCCAAAAAGGTTGTATTTACCACTTTTTGGGTTGGGTCTGTACTGGAAATCAAGTTGCTTTCAAGGGTGTCCGCAAATTCCACCTGGGGAACTATCGTCCTGATATAGTTGCGGTCCAGGTTGCCGCCAAATACCGTTGTCGAATTGGCTGAGGTGCCAGAAGAATTTGCGGACCTTACCCTGTAGTAGCTGGTGGTTGGCTTGATTCCGCTTACCTCCACGGACGTGGTATTCGTTGAGCTCGTTATGTAATAGCCTTCAGGACCTGGAGAAAAATCCGAAGACGACGAAACGTCAATCGTGTAAGAGGACGCGCCCATCACAGGACTCCAACTTGCAACAATCGACGAAGACTTGATCGTGGTCGAAAAGTTTGTGGGAGGAGAGGGGACCGTTATAGTCCCTATAACGGATGACTCACCGGAAATACATGTAATTGACGTCACTTTTACTGCCTGGACACGATAGTAATAGTTCTGGCCCGGTGTGAGTCCTGAAACCACAAAGGGGGAAGCACTTGCCGCGAGGTCATTGTAAACAATGTTTGTCATGGCTGGATTCGTAGAAACATCTACGCGGTAAGTATATCCTTCGTTTGTCCAGTTTGCACTAAACTGAGTGGCCGTTTGACTTGTGGCTGATGAGACGGTCGGCGGCGCAAAAGGGCCCGAAACCGTTGCAATGACTTTCTTTCTCGGGCTTTCCACTCCGGTAACAGGATCATATACTACTGCATAGTAAGAAGTGGTAGCTGCTAGCGGCGGGGTGTTAAAAATATTCCCGGTACCTATCGGGCTTCCACCACTACATGAACTATACCACCTAATGGGCGTCGTTGTTCCTGAATAGCTTGCGCTGAGGGTGATTTGAGTATTGTAACAACCCAGGCCATCTGTGAGAATGTTCGGCGCAAGGGGAATGCTTGTGGCTGCCAGGCTGGATGTACTCCAGCATCCAGAGAAAGCCCTCAGGTAGTACGTTTCGCCTGCTAGTGCCGTTATAGAAGCTCCACTTCCGAGTGTTGTACTGGTTCCCGTAGGACTAGTTTGCCAATACCATGTTACGCCTCCAGGAGGAGTGCCTGATCTTGTTATCATGGTTGATTCAGACGTCTGCTGCGAGTAACAACTGCTCGCATAAGTGAATCCCCCTGTGGGCACAGCCGGCACGGTTACTGTAACGTTGATAGTTCCCAAAACCGACTTCCATTTGAAACTGAGGCTGCCGGATCCAGTATTCCACTGAACAGTGGCGTAGTAGTTTGCACCGCTCGACCAGGTGGTCACGATGGTACCATTAGTAATGAGCCAGCTTGTCCCTGTATATACATTCCCATTATTGAATACATAGTCCGTGTTCGTAGACGGGCATGGGGTTGTCGGGCCCGTAATCTGGCCAATGGCAGAATGTGTGGCTGCCATTATCAGCAATATTACCAGTACACCCGCACGATATGAGGATTTCAAAAGCATACTCATGGGATGGGATTTATTGCTGAAACATAATATTCATGCTTTAGGGAGGGCTGACTTGGGTCGCCCAGAACAAGACGGATTCGGATACCCGAGGCTGAACGCTCAAATAACAGGGTGCCATTCTCATCTTCGTAAGTGACCGAATAGGTTATCGATCCATTCCACTGAAGGTTTGTCCAATTTCCCGTGACAGAATTGATTTTGAAATCAGAATTGAATCCACCGCTCTGTTTCCAAATAATCAATTGTTGTCCCGATGTTTCAAATTCACAAGAGTAGGCAAATCGGTCAGTGGATTTCAAATCAAAAAGGCTATCCACCTTCCAAACTATTTTGTTGGTATTGATATCTTGACCGGATGCAGAAATTGCAAAGAGAAGGCCTAGCGCGAAGAATATATTTCTCTGGTTCATATGCGAATTAGTTTATGGGGCCAGTTCTGTAGTGATACGTGAACATCTTCAGTATTTTCTTATCATCATCCAGGATACGCCTTAGCCTCCTCTTATCATCATAGGAAAAGTAGGTAGCCCTGTTATTGATATCCATCGTTGTGATTATTCCCAAACCTTTGTCATGTGAGTAAGTTGTCATTTGTGCACCCGCCGGATAAATTCGGACCTCGTCAATCAGAGTTCCTGAGCCGCCAATTGTTGTTGATGAAGTAAGTGGTACTTCCACATACTGCCACTTTCCCGACGAAGGCTTCTTCCAATAGGTCAGTATGCAATTTGGGACTCCTGAAATTGGTGAAGCCACGTAGGCATCCATGGAGGCTTTCGTTCCTGCTCGCGCAGTAGTTGAGTAGCCCGACATCAAACCCTCAAATCCCTCATACAACAGGACAGACGATCCCTTTATTTCCGCCAACAAATAGAGGCCATCCCACAGCATTCCTTTTTGGACTCCCTTCTCCGTCAGCTGTGTCACGTTACCAAATGCATCGTATGCAATTCCGCTAATTTCTTCACGATAGGTAGTACCGTCTCCGGCAATCGAATATGAAATCGGGAGCACGGCGTAGCCGTTTGACTGGAAAGCGTACTTTTCACCGTATGTGGGAACGATTGCCTGATTCTTCCTTGAGACCTTTTTCTCAATCATCTGAGTGAGCATATTTTTAGCAATCATAGTTGTGTACGGCTGACCGCTGAGTTCAAAGGGATAGCCCATCTGTGTATAGATGGAATCACCACTTAGTGAAGTTGAACTCCTCTTGGCCACAAGGAAGTTGTAGGTGGTATTGGTGGAATACGTGTATTTTTCAGCTTGAACCAGTTCTTGTCCATTGGCGTAGTTTCTGATAACCTTTCCAATCGGATAGAAGGCAAACTTGCTGGTATAGTTGAACTGATAGGGCTTCAACGGCACATACCCAAGAGACGAATAGCCATTTGCGCCAAAAGTGCAAGGTCGGTCATAGAGTATGGTGCAATTGTCAGTGCTGTATTTCCACTGAAGTTGTTTGCTGTACGTCGTTAATTCAGAAGCTAGCTGTAAGGCCAACATGGACTTCTTCAGTACCGCATAGTAGCGAGAGGATGGAATCAATGCTTCTGTATTCGCATTCTCGGCAACGATTCCCTGATAGCAGTTTTCTTCCGAACTGAGCAGGATATTATTGCTATTGTATATTTTCTTACTCAGTAGAAGGCCCAATGGGACCGCATCCTGAAACGCAGGCGCAGAAAATGGGTATGGATTTGTGAGGCTGGGGACATAGAAACTGTAAACCGTCTTTCCGTTTCCGCTTGCATCATTAAAGTCTCTCACCTCCTCCTCCACAGTCCGGTATCCCACATGGCTTCCGGCAGAGGCCCCAAGCTGTGATCTATTAGCAGCGAACCTGGTAGTGTACAAACATGAAGGTGGATTTGGATTTTCATTTGGACAAGACAGTCTGATGAGCGTGTTTGGTGTAGAAAATACAGGGGACGATACTTGTTGGCCGACATATCGATAGACTATTTTCTTCTCGAGGGCGGAATTATCGTCGTACCAGTTAATCTCCTTGACTCTTAGACCACCCAAAGGCGTCGATCCCGCTCCATTAAGTTCATAGGTAAATACCTGATAGCCTCCTGTTGGAAAGTAGACCTTTTCGAGATTGCACGCCTTCGTAGTGTTTTCATCCGGGCTTCGATCGACACCGCCCGGGAGTCCTTCCATTGCTGGAATCATGGTTGAACCTCCAGTTGCCTTATAGTATCCCCATAAATCTTGCTCCATAGACAATCGATCAGGTAGCCCATTTGAATTATATTGGAATCGATAAACCTCCGGTTCGGTCGGCTGTGTGCCGGTAAGCTCAACTCGGTCCAGTTTGAGCCTCTTGGCTGTTTCTGTGCCAGATCCAAAGTACTGGTTGTTGTAAAGGGTGGCGGTCAGTAGTGTCTTGGTTCCCTCCTTAACAACAATTGAGTTATGTCGATATGACCCGAGATAGTCTGTTCTATCAGCGACATTGTTAATCTCTATTGATCGACCGTGATTGTCCGTTATCTTCTTTAGAAATACTTGCTTTATGTAAGTCACCGGGCCAGCGCTGAATCCTTGCGCTATTCCAGACGCGCAAATAGGATCATAATTTCCATTAATATCCGTTCGATACTCGTTTAGGCCTGAATTCGTTTTTACCAAAATCTCCTCAGTCTCATCATACTGGAATGAGTAAATATCAAAACCGTTCTTAGAAACGATTTGCGTGAGATACCAACTTGATGGATAGTTCTTGGGAAGATCATATTCGCTTATTCCTGCTGCAACCGTTGTCCGTGTCTGTTCAATCTTACTGAAGATGTATTTGTCACCGCTATCGGTTATCAATGTCCAACTTCCAACACCTAGTGGACCGACCGCTGGCGTTATCATGTAGTTCTTGAACGGGATGGTTCGTGGCGTACCCGTTTCGTCCAGGAAAAGTTTGCCCGATATTCCATTGACATTGTAGAAGTATATGTCCGGCTGCGTATCCGCGGTCTTATACTTCATCACGTCATCTTGAAAAGCTCTATAGCTGGTTATGGTCCTTGCCGGACTTTCGCACGCCCCCGGTAAGCCATTTCTGTTGTCCCAAAGGCGTTGATAATTGTCAAAGAATGGTTTGGCGACCGAACCGATATCGCCCTCGTCGGGTAACCCAAACACAGTTCGAGTTATTACCCCACCTGCTATCAAAGACCATCCAAGTCCAATTCCGGAAGAAATCTCCTCAACTTTGATACCCCCAGATTTATAGGACAATTTGACGGGGACAGATAGCTCCTTGCCTTTGAGTTCATAAATGGGAATCTCAATTGTTGGCTGCCCTGTGAAATAGCTCACTGGTGTTTCAACATAGCTGGCCAGCTTAGAGGCGTCGGGCGACGGCGGCACTATCTTAGTGAAGATGTTCAACTCATTCTCCGGCGCAGGAGGATCCTGCGAGAATGCATTGATGCTTGACAAGCAGAAGATTAGAATAATGACCCTGTACCTCATTGTATATTCTTTTGATTTTATGTTCGGTGCTCCAAAGTCTTATCAACTGATCAAAATGAAAGTCAATTCTCGCCTCAAACCTTACATGAGTTCTTATTTTGCGTTGCTTCCTTCGTTGTTCCTCAAAGTGAATTCAAATACCCCTGAATCCGTACAAATCGCCTGTACGGAAAACCAGACAATTTTCTGTCTGGAAAACAGTACATCAGTGAAAAAGCATCAAATTTTCCAGAGGATTGGAAATGCCTGGGAGAAACTCCTATAAGGAAAAATGAAGGCTGGAGGCGGTGTATCTGCGGGTCAGTGATCGATCGGTACAGATTAACTATTCATTGCCACATTGACTAATCGGCCTGCCTGCTCCGCTTAGCACGCCAAGATTCTGTAAAATTGACCGGCGGGCACATCATCTAACCATCACGGTCGCCGCTTCCAGCAGGTTCCGGACAATGAATTCTCCCCGGTGTTCCGGCTCCACCTCATCCCCGATTTGAATGGTGCGGATGCCAAGGGTGCGGGCAGGGATCAGATCCCGGCCGCGGTCGCCCACCATCCACGACTGGCGGGCGTCGATGTCAAACTTCGCGATCGCTTTTTCGAACATCAGTGTGCCCGGCTTGGTGAGGAGCGAGTTGTTGACGGACCGGTGGTAGGGAGAAAAGTAAAAGTGGTCGATGAGCCCGTTACATACCTGCTGAAGGTATGCATGGCATTCCTTCATCTGGTCGACGGTGTAGATGCCCTTGTCGATGCCGGATTGATTGGTCACCACGACGAGCAGGAAGTCCGCCTTCTTTAACAGCTGCAGCGCCTCGACGACGCCCGGAAGGATCTCGAAGTTCTCGATGGTATAGGTGTAGTTCGGATTGTCTTTGTTCAAGACGCCATCCCGGTCCAGGAAAACGCAACGGCTCATGGACCCAAATATCAAGCCTTTTTTGCTAAGTTTGTCCTCCACCCATTTCCCGTGACCCGCGCCCTCGTCATCACGCCCACGTACAACGAGATCGAAAACATCGAGGCGATCATCGAGGCCGTCTTTGCGCAGCCCACACCCTTCCACATGCTTATCGTCGACGCCGGCTCGCCCGACGGCACCGGTGAGGTGGTGAAGAAACTCCAGGGAAAATTCAATACGTCGGAACAGCGCCTGCACCTCATGGAGCGCAAAGGGAAGCTTGGCCTGGGCACCGCGTATATCGACGGTTTCCGGTATGGACTCAGCCAGGGCTACGACTATTTCCTGGAAATGGACGCCGACTTCTCCCATGATCCCAAAGACCTCGGCCGTCTGCTGGCCGCCTGTGAAAAAGAGGGCGCCGATCTCTCGATTGGCTCGCGCTACGTCACGGGAGTCAACGTGGTGAACTGGCCGATGGGCCGCGTGCTGATGTCATTCTGCGCCAGTATGTACGTTCGTTTCATCACGGGCATGAACATCCAGGATACCACGGCGGGATTTGTCTGCTACCGCCGGGAGGTGCTGGAGACGCTGGAACTCGACAAGATTCACTTTGTCGGCTACGCCTTTCAGATTGAGATGAAATTCACGGTATGGAAGTTCGGCTTCAAGCTCGTGGAGGTGCCGATCATCTTCACCGACCGCACGCGCGGACAGTCGAAAATGTCGACGCGGATTTTCCGCGAAGCGTTTCTCGGCGTCATCCAGATGAAAGTGTGGAGCTGGTTCCGCAACTACGCGCGGAAATCGAAGACCAGCTAATCGAAGCGGATCGCCTTGATGGGGCTGATCCTGGAGATGATCGCCGTGGGCACCCACAGCACCAGGGCTACAACAACAAAAATCAAAACATTCAGGAAGATGACGATCGGCCAATCCCAGGCGATAGGCACGTAGCTCATGTAGTAATCCTTCGGGTTCAGTGTGATGATCTTGAATTGATCCTGGATAAAGCAAATGCCCAGGCCGATGGCATTGCCCAGCAACAGGCCCCGCGCCACGAGGTTGATCCCCTGGTAAACAAACACCGACCGGATGGTGTGCCCGGCGCTGCCTAACGCTTTGAGCATGCCAATCATTTGCGTGCGCTCCATCACCAGGATGAGAATGACGGAGATCATGTTGACGCAGACCACGATGAGAATCACGCCCAGCAGGATATTGACCTGCCGGCTTACCAGGGCCAGCCATTCAAAAACCTGGACGAACCGGTCGCTGACGCGCTCGACGAGGAGATCAAAATCCATGGAGGCATTGATTTCATCGTACGTATCATCCACCTTGTTCAAATCGTTGACGAAGACTTCCAGCCCGCCCGCGATGCTGTCGGGCCAGTCGTTGAGGCGCTGAACGAGGCGCAGGTCGGCGATGATAAACTTGTTGTCGAAATAGTCGGACAAGTTTGTTTCATAGATTCCCGAAACGCGCAGCCGCCGGAAGCGCGGAGGGTCCTGGAAGAAGTGGATGGTGATGTCATCTCCCGTCTTCGCCTTGATCTTGTCGGCAATGGACCGGCTGATGACGACTTCGCGGGAGTAGCCCGAATCGGGAAACGCCAGGAATTTTCCATCCACCAGGTTGCCGGAGAATGCCTGTTGGTCGAAATCGTGCCCGACACCCTTAATGATCACGCCAAGCACCTCTTCCTCCGCCTTGACGAGTCCGGTTTTGTGACTGAAGGGCTGCACATGACGAACATTGGGAAACTGTCCCGGGTCGCGGTACAGGGGAATATTGATATCAATGGGCTGTTCCTCCACCGAATTGCTCAGGCTGAGTTTGGTGACGAGGATATTGGCACTAAAACTGTAGACTTTGTTCTTGACGGTGCTCTCAAAACCCTCCATGATGAGGAACGAAACGATGGATGCCGCCAGGCCGACCGAGAGGGTGGCGATGGCAATCGTATAAATCGCCGAGGCCAGTCCCGACTTGTGGCCGGAGCTGATTCGCCGGGCGAGGAAATAGGAAAGGTTCAAGATTGCCGTATTTTTGAACTGGGCCTGTAAAGAACGCAAAATGAAAAGACTTTTTCTCCTGTTGCTGATCCTTCCCTTATGGGCCAGCGGTCAAAAGAGCAAACTCCTCACCGGCGCCGATCAACTCGATGTGCTGCTGCCGAAATTGGCCGGCCAGCGCGTGGCCATGATGGTGAATCACACAGCAGTAGTGGGCAAACGCCACCTGGCCGATACGCTGAAAGCGCGGGGCGTCAACCTGGTGAAAATCTTCGCGCCCGAACACGGGTTCCGCGGCACGGCGGACGCCGGCGAGACCATTCGCGACGGTGTAGACACGAATACCGGGGTTCCTGTCGTATCGCTCTACGGCAGAAATTATAAGGCGACACCGGAACAGGTTGCCGACATCGACGTCGTGGTATTCGACATACAGGATGTCGGAGCGCGCTTCTTTACGTACATCAGTTCCCTGCACTACCTAATGGAGGCCTGCGCGGAGAACAACAAGAAGCTGATCATCCTCGATAGGCCCAACCCCAACGGGAGTTATGTGGACGGCCCGGTCCGTAAACCAGAACAGAAGTCCTTTGTCGGTATGCACCCCATACCCATCACGCACGGGATGACGATCGGCGAATATGCAAGGATGGTGAACGGTGAGGGCTGGCTCAAGGATAAGGAGGTTTGTTCACTGGAAGTGGTTCCGCTGAAGGGATGGAACCATAAGGATTCCTATCACATTGCGCAGAAGCCGTCGCCGAACCTGCCCAGCGACCACGCGATCGGCATGTATCCGTCCACCTGCCTTTTTGAAGGCACCGTACTGAGCATCGGCCGGGGTACGCAAAATCCCTTTGAAGTGGTGGGTGATCCCTATTTGAAGAATCAGCCTTACACCTTCACACCGGTGAGCATAGACGGAATGTCGAAGGAGCCGCCATTGCAAGACCAAGTGTGCTATGGCCTGGATCTCCGGAACGAGAAGCTGCCGAAGGAGGTGACGTTGAAATATCTTATCAAGTTGTACAACGAGTATCCCAACAAGGAAAAGTTCTTCATTTCCTACTTCGACAAACTGGCCGGCAATACCACGCTGAAAGAGCAGATCAAGTCGGGCATGTCAGAGAAAGCAATCAAGGCCACCTGGAAAGCGGAACTGGACGATTTCAAAGCCATCCGCGCGAAGTATTTGCTATACCCGTAGGCGATGACCAAAGCCGAGAAGGTTAAGGACATCCTCGCCATCCTGGACAAGCACTTCCCGGACGTCAAGGTGCCCTTGGAGCATTACGATGCCTACACGCTGTTGATATCCGTGCTCTTGTCGGCCCAATGCACCGACGAACGCGTCAACAAGATTGCGCCGCTACTCTTCGCCAAAGCCGACAACCCCTACGACATGCTCAAGCTGAGCGTGGATGAAATTCGGGAGATCATCAAGCCGTGCGGGCTGTCGCCGATGAAGTCGAAGGGCATTTACGGCCTGTCGAAGATACTGGTGGAGAAATATGACGGGAAGGTGCCCGACACTTTTGAAGCGTTGGAGGAGTTGCCGTCGATAGGGCACAAGACCGCTTCCGTCGTGATGACGCAGTGGTTTGGCAAGCCTGCCTTTCCCGTAGACACCCACATTCACCGGTTGGCTCACCGGTGGGGTTTATCCAGCGGAAAGAGCGTAGAGCAGACAGAAAAGGATCTGAAGCGGCTGATCCCTGAAGAAAAGTGGGCAAAGGCACACCTGCAGATCATCTATTTTGGCAGAACCTTTTGTCCGGCCCGCGGGCACGATTGGAAGAAATGTCCGGTATGCAGCAAGTATCTTCGCAAAGAATTAAGGGCTGGAGGTTGAGAAAGCGTGAACTGTGAACCGTGAACAGCATCCTCGGAACTCGAAACTCGAAACTCGAAACTCGGAACTCGAAACTTTGAACTTTGAACCTTGAACGTTGAACTTTGAACTGGTAAGTGAATGAACTCCCTCCGCATCATTTTCACGGGAACTCCCGAGTTTGCTGTAGCCAGCCTGGAAGCGCTCGTGCAGGCAGGATGTGAGGTCGTGGGCGTTATCACCGCACCCGATAAGCCCCAGGGCCGGGGACAGGAACTGAAAGGCTCTCCAGTAAAGGAATGTGCAGTCAAACACGGGATTCCCGTCCTGCAGCCCGTAAACCTGAAGTCGCCGGAATTTATTGATGAATTGAAGAGCTACCGTGCCGACCTGCAGGTGGTCGTTGCCTTCCGGATGCTTCCTGAAGTGGTGTGGAACATGCCGCGGCTGGGAACTTTCAACCTGCACGCCTCTCTCCTCCCGCAATATCGCGGTGCCGCGCCCATCAACTGGGCCATCATCAACGGAGAAAAAGAGACCGGCGTGACCACCTTCTTCCTTCGTCACGAAATCGATACCGGCAGCATCATCTTCCAGGAGCGCGAACCCATTCACGACGATGACGACGTCGGCCGGTTGTACGAGCGCCTGATGAACAAAGGAGCTCAGTTGGTCGTAAAAACAGTCAAGGCCATTGAGTCGGGCAGTTATCCAGCCATCGAACAGAAGCCGGCGGGCGAGTTGAAATCAGCTCCCAAGATTTTTAAAGACACCTGTGCCGTCAACTGGCATCACGGGTCGGAAGCCGTCCGCAACT
>JAYRNL010000134.1:0-24489 GCA_041912235.1 Cyclobacteriaceae bacterium | reverse complement strand
GGAATGATCACTATGACCTTTCCGGCAGTTATGTTATCGGCGACCGGCTCACCGACTTGCACTTGGCAAAGAACATGGGGGCTCAGGGAATACTATTGGCCCCGGCATCGCTCGAGGATGAAGTTGCACGCCAGGGGCTGCAAGGAAGTTGCGCCCTAATCACACCGCAATGGGAGGACATCCGTTCCCGCCTGCTTGATCGGGAGCGTGCTGCCGTCGTTCACCGAAAGTCCAAAGAGACCGATGTAACCGTCGAACTAAAATTGAACTCGCCGGCCGCATCACACATTGAAACCGGCCTTGGGTTTTTTGACCATTTGCTGGATCAACTGGCAAGGCATGGCAACATGGCCTTGCAGATTAAGACAGTAGGCGACCTGCACATAGACGAGCACCACACGGTCGAGGACACGGCACTTGCCCTGGGTGAAGCCTTCCGACAGGCCTTAGCGGACAAGCGCGGATTGGCCCGCTACGGATTTTGTCTTCCTATGGACGACTGCCTGGCCCGGGTGGCGGTCGATTTCGGTGGCAGGCCATGGCTGGTTTGGGAAGCAGAATTCCGAAGGGAAAAGGTCGGTGACCTTCCTACGGAACTCTTCTTCCACTTCTTCAAGTCATTCAGCGACGCAGCCTTATGTACACTGAACATTCAGGCGGACGGCACCAACGAACATCATAAGATAGAAGCGGTATTCAAAGCGTTTGCCCGCGCGGTGCGCATGGCCGTGCATGATGACAAGACAAACCTGCTGCCCACCACAAAAGGTATGTTATGAAAACAGCGATCATCAAGTACCCGGGAGGCAATATCCAGTCGGTTGTTTACGCAATGGAGCGGTTGGGTATCGACCCGGTCGTTACCGACTCACCTGAAGAGATCCGGACTGCAGACCGCGTGATCTTTCCCGGCGTGGGCGAAGCTTTTACCACCATGAATTATCTCCGTGACCGTGGATTGGACCAGGTGATCCGTGATCTCCGCCAGCCCGTCCTGGGGATTTGCCTTGGCATGCAGTTGATGTGCCGTCATTCCGCGGAGCGGGATACGAAGGGCCTGTCAATATTCGATGCAGAGGTTATCCGGTTCTCTGCAGAAATGGTGAAGGTGCCGCACATGGGTTGGAATCAATTGCACGAGACCAAGGACTGGCTGGCCTCGAACCTGGAGGGAAGATTTGCCTATTTCGTGCACAGTTACTTTGTGCCGCTGACGGAACATACCGTTGCCCAGGCCACCTATGACCAACCCTTTAGTGCCGCCCTGCGAAAGGACAACTTCTTCGCTGTGCAATTCCACCCCGAAAAATCAGGTGAAAGCGGCCGTCTTATTCTGGAAAAATTCCTGAAACAATAGTCGACAAAACCTCACTAAGCTTTGCTCACCAAACGCATTATTCCCTGCCTTGACGTGCAAAATGGTCGGATCGTGAAGGGTATCAACTTCACTCAACTCCGGGATGCCGGTGATCCGGTTGAACTGGGGATGTATTATGCTCAACAAGGAGCTGACGAACTGGTTTACCTGGACATCATGGCCACGGAGGAGGGGCGCAATTCATTCACCGGGTTGGTGCGTCGCGTGGCCCGTCAACTCAACATACCCTTTACCGTCGGCGGGGGCGTGCGCTCCATACATGATGTGGAGGCGTTGCTGGCCGCCGGTGCCGATAAAGTGACGGTCAACAGCGCTGCCGTGGCTAACCCCGCTCTCATTGATGAACTGGCGAAACAGTTCGGTTCCCAGCTCGTCGTGGTCGCCATCGACGCACGCCGGATAGGAAATCAGTGGATCGTATTCACCCACGGCGGCAGGCGGCAAACGGAACGAAAGCTGTTCAGTTGGGCGAAGGAAGCGCAGGAGCGCGGCGCCGGAGAGGTTCTCTTCACCAGTATGGATCATGACGGGACCAGGAGCGGGTTTGCGATTGATCCGCTGGGCAAACTTGCCCGGCTGCTTTCCATCCCCATCATCGCCTCTGGGGGCGCGGGAAAGAAGGAGGACTTTCTCAGCCTGTTTCGTTTAACCAACGTCGACGCAGCGCTCGCTGCAGGCGTGTTTCACTTCGGTGAAATCAACCTCCCCTCGGTCAAGACTTACCTTGCTCATAATGGAATTCTCGTGCGTTAACAAACTAATGCTGATCATGGAAATCAATCCCAACTTTTCAAAGCTCAACGGACTTATACCTTGCATTGTTCAGGACGCGGATACTGACAAGGTGCTGATGCTCGCCTTTATGAATGAAGAGGCACTGGCGAAGACCCAGTCTGAAAAGCGCGCCACCTTTTACAGCCGGAGCCGTCAACAGCTCTGGACAAAGGGTGAGACCTCCGGTCATTACCTGACGGTGCGACAAGTCATTACTGACTGTGATCGCGACACCATTTTGCTCAAGGTTACGGCCAACGGCCCCACATGCCATACAGGCCAGGACACTTGTTTCAATGAACCCAATGAAGCCGGCGGTCTCGCCTTCCTCGAAAAGATAATCAAGGACCGAAAGCGCAACCCCTCTGAAACCTCCTACACCTCCCGCCTGTTTGCCGGTGGAATCAACGGAATAGCCCAAAAGGTAGGTGAAGAGGCCGTCGAATTGGTTATCGAGGCCATGACCAACAACAACGAAAGGTTGCTGGAAGAGTCTGCCGATTTGCTGTATCACTTCCTGATCTTACTGGCAGCCAAGGATGTTACGCTGGAGCAAGTGATTGCCTTACTTCGGACAAGACATCAGTCAAGGTTGACACATCCTGAATAAGTACCGAAAAGTCTCCGGCACACTTGCCAAAGGTGATCCTGCAAGGGGCATGACACTGATAAAATGTCGCTTTGCCGGTACCATTTTTAGTCTACATTTGTGGCCGGATTTTTGAACTGAATTGACTATTACAGCGGTTTGCTTTAGGGTTCGTAGGGTATGAAGATCATCCCGGCAATCGATATCATCAAGGGCAAGGCGGTGCGCCTAACCCAGGGGGATTACGGAAAGATGAAAGTCTACCGCGAGAGCCCCCTGGAAGTGGCGAAGGAGTTTGAAGACGCAGGCCTGGAGTTTCTGCATCTCGTCGACCTCGACGGTGCGCGCAAAGGAAAAGTGGTAAACTGGGGCATCATCGACTCCATCCAGGCACATACGGCCCTAAAGGTTGACTTTGGGGGTGGCGTGAAAACCGAGGAGGAAGTGGAGCACCTGCTGGACCTGGGAATCGACCAGATCAACATCGGCAGCATTGCGGCCCGCGAACCGGACACGTTCTCCAACTGGTTACAGAAGTACGGTCCCGAGAATTTCATTCTCAGCGCAGACGTGAAAGCCGAGATGGTACTTTCCCAGGGATGGACAGAGCAAACATCCATCTCCATCTTCGACCTCGCCGCCAGGTTCGAAAAGGACGGGCTTGAATACCTCACGTGCACCGACGTCGAATCCGACGGCATGCTGCAGGGACCCAACTTCGGCCTCTACAAGAAACTCAAGAAGCGCCTGCCTAACCTTAAACTCATCGCCAGCGGGGGCATCAGCTCCACCAGCGACCTCACCGAACTCGCCTACATCAACATGCATGCCGCCATTGTCGGAAAGGCGATCTACGAGCACAAGATAAAGCTGCAGGAACTGAAGCAGATTTAGGGACCAGCAGGTCGAAGGGTTAACGGGTCAGATGCTCAGTGAGTCACTGGAGGAATGGGGCGATTACTTAGCAAATAATAAACACTATGTCAGAGAGCAGGACCATCGATGGTTACGAATTCATTCGATATCAACCGGGGACGTTCGCCGCGGACGTCATGCTTCAGCGCAGCAGCGAATTTTACCAATGGATGAATAGCCGTCGCACCGTGCGGGATTTCTCGGCCAAGCCGGTAGACCGGCAAGTGATCGACAACATCCTTCGGACGGCGTCAACGGCGCCATCGGGTGCCCACAAGCAACCTTGGACCTTCTGCGTGGTGAGTGATCCGGCCATCAAAAAGGAAATTCGGGCCGCCGCTGAACAAGAGGAGTACGACAGCTATCATGGCCGCATGTCGCCCGAGTGGCTGGAGGACCTCCGCCCCCTGCAAACCGATTGGCATAAGCCATTCCTTGAATCGGCGCCCTACCTTGTCGTTGTTTTCAAAAAGGCTTATGATCTCCTCCCCGATGGCACGAAGAAGAACAACTACTATGTAAATGAGTCAGTGGGGCTTGCCTCTGGATTCCTTCTCGCCGCCATTCATCATGCCGGCCTATGCGCGTTGACGCACACGCCAAGCCCAATGAACTTTCTCACCCGAATTCTGGGTCGTCCTGAAAATGAACGTCCCTTCTTGCTCATACCGGTAGGACATGCCGCCGAAGAGACCTTTGTTCCAAAACTGAAACGGAAGGAATTGAAAGAGGTGGCGGTGTTTTACGAGGCCACAGGCAGCTAGAAAACAATATCCTCGTATTTCCCGCCCTCCCATTTCCGGCAGCTAAGTCGGCCACTAAGGGCACCGGGTTTCAACGTGGATTTGCCCATGAGCATGCGCACACATTCCTGTATACCTTCGGTGATAGAAGGGTGCGGGTGTACACACTCGGCCAACTCCTCAACACCCCGGCTCATGGAGATCAGCACCGCCACCGCCTGGATGGCGCTGGAGGCGTGGTTACCTACGACCTTCATGCCCAGAATCTTCATGTCGCTGTTGTTGGTAACGAGGAGCTTGATAAACCCCTGCGTGTTACGCTTGGCAATGGCACGCGGGATGGTGCTGTATTCGAGGGTTACCACTTTGTAGGCAAGGCCTTTTTCCTGGGCCTGGATCTCGTTCATACCCACACCGGCCACCTCCGGACTCAGGAACATGATCGTACTTATGTTCTCGTACACAAGTTTTCTCTCCGGTTTGCCAAAGATTCGTTCAACGGCATAACGCCCCTCCAGTTCGCCAACGTTTACCAGCGAGATGTCGGCCGTCAGGTCGCCGATGGCGAAAATGTTCGGGATGTTCGTCTGGGTATCATCATTCTCAATACCGCGCTTGTTGATGTGGATGCCCACTTTGTCATCCCAGAGATCTTCCAGGTTCGGAATACGCCCCACGGAAACGAGCGCTTTCTCAACGTTGAATATCTGCCGGGTGCTGTCGGTGTACTCCAGCTCATATTCCACGCGGCCGTTAACCACATTCATCCGCACCAGTCGCGAATTGCGGTGAATGAGGACACCGTTGTTCTCCATGTTGCGTTCAATGATGCGCACTACGTCGGCATCCTCAAAAGGAAGAATCCGGTCACCTTTGTCGATCAGGTGCACTTTGGTTTTGCCGAAACCACTGAAGATGGTCGCATACTCGCAACCGATCACGCCCGCTCCGACGATCACCATGCTCTCCGGGAAGTCCTTCATGTCTTCAATTCCCTCACTGGTCATGACGATCTTCTCATCGATGGGCAGCTCGGGCAGATAGCGGGGACGGCTTCCCGTGGCCAGCACAATGTAGTCGGCCCAGACGGTTTCGCTGTGCGCACCGTTGGTGATCTTCACCATATTCTTGTCGACAAGGCGGGCCTCCCCCTTCTTGAATTCAAACAGCTTTCCTCCACCGTGGCTCAGCTTGCTCATCTGCTCTTCCAACAGTCCCTTTCGCTCCGCCACGGCTCGCTTTACTTCCGACTGGATTTCCGCGTAGTTGATGGAAGGGACGGGAATGTTATATCGCTTAAGGCTCTTTCGAAAGGCCGAAGCTTCGCGGGAAAGCTCCCACCAGGTCTTAGAGGACAGGGCACCGTTGGTAATCCCGGCACCCCCCACCCGGTTACGCTCAATGATCAGCGTCTTCTTCCTGAAGTCAAGTCCGCGCATGGCGGCTGCATAACCTGACGGTCCGGCGCCGATGACAACGAGATCGTATTTGTTCATGGTAAAGCCAATATTCCATAAAGATAGCAAAGGTGCAAAGTTGGGAACAAGGCATTGGGGTAAACCGTAAGGTCAAGAGGGGACAAGATGTTATGAAGTACTTATCTTGCGGGCATGCTGGAGCTACTTAAGGATTGGGATACGCATGCGCTGATCTTCTTCAACCAGTTTCACACACCGGTTCTGGATACGGCGGCCTATTACCTTACCAAGACGGAGTTTTGGATTCCGCTCTATGCGTATTTGATTTTCCTGATCTTCCGGGACCACAAGAAGAGCGGCTGGTGGATTTTGGCTGGCGCCGTGATCTCCATCCTGATCACCGACCAGGTCACTTCAGGTTTGATGAAGCCCTATTTCATGCGACTGCGCCCTTCGCACGAACCTTCGCTGGAGGGTGTCATTCACCTGGTCAACGGTTATCGCGGCGGCCTTTATGGGTTCGCTTCCAGTCACGCTGCCAATACCATGGGTATCGCGTTGTTCATGTTCCTCCTCTTCAGGGAACGATACCGCTACGTTTGGCTGATGTTCGTTTGGGCAGCCCTTATGTCATACACACGCATATACCTGGGTGTGCACTATCCCGGTGATATCCTGGTCGGCTGGCTGGTTGGTTTACTCGGAGGCTATGCGGCCTTCAAGGGTCAGCACTGGGCGAGGAACAGGGGACAGGGACCAGGGGCCGGGGAAAAGGGTACCAGGACAAGAATCTAGGCTCCAAAGCCCATCCCCCCAGAGCCTGTATCTTGCAATTAGCTAATACCTATTTCCCGAATAGTTTGGAAAACACCTGCGCAATGCTGCCGATGGTTGTCTTGGGAGCAGCCGGAATCATGCCGCTGATGTCGAGGGTATTGTTGCCCGTCATCCCGCGCAACATCTGCTGAAGGTCAAAATCGATATCACGTGGGTCGTTGGTCTTCTTGATCACCTGGTTCATCACTGGAGGCACGATACGGTCGGCCACGTCGCGGGCAACACTGGGAGCGATGTTGAACTTGGAACTAAGGTTCGACGTCACCGTTTCAATGATCGAAGTAACCACCGGGCTTACCGCCTTGGTATGGCCGGTCTGGAAGAGGGCGATCACCTGCTCCATGTTCCCGCGGGTCACCTGCCCTTTCAGTCCGTTGAAAATCTGGTTGGTAATCTCCTTGATGGCTGCGTTGCTCAACTGTTCGGGAATTGCCTTATTCCCCACAACCGGCCCTTGGGCATTTTGCTCGACGAGCTTCATTAACTGATCCAACATCTCCGTGTCCTCTTTGTGAATGTTACCACAAAGGACAGCAATGACTCAGAATTGTTTTCTGCAATCTCCGGGGAATTCTTACATGGCTTTTGGGATCTAAAGTCAGAGGACAGGCAGCGACCTGGATCAGACCCAGCGGTCAGGTACTAGCGCTTCCTGCTAATTTGCTACAGTTTACTGTTTTACCGTTCACCGACCACCGATCACTGATCACTGACCACCGATCACCGCCCGGCAGGCCGCTCACCAATCAACCGGCTAATGTATTTCCCAAGGATGTCAAACTCAAGATTCACCCTGTCACCCGTTTTTGCTGAGCCCAGGTTAGTGTGCGTGTAGGTGAACGGGATGATGGCCACAGAAAAGGAATGGTCAGAACAGTTGAAGCAAGTGAGGCTGATGCCGTTGACGCAAATGGAGCCCTTTTCCACCGTGATGAAACCCGGTCCCGCCGCGTGCTCGAAATCGAAGCGCCAGCTGCCATTCTCGTCTATGATGCTCTTGACCCGGGCGGTGGTGTCGACATGCCCTTGCACAATATGCCCGTCGAAGCGTCCGTTGTTGAGCATGCTGCGCTCGAGGTTGACGGCATCGCCCACCTTCAGGTCACCCAGGTTCGACTTGTCAAGTGTTTCGCGAACGGCAGTGACCCAGTGACCATTTCCTCCAACGCGGGTTACCGTAAGGCAGACGCCATTGTGACTCAGGCTTTGATCAACCTTTAGTTCGTGGCTGATATCGCTCCGGAGGTGAAAGTGCCTGTTGCTGCCCTCGTCGGTAATCGACTCGACCTTCCCCAAAGACTCAATTATTCCAGTGAACACAGCCTACGGTGATTTCTTCTCGAGTTTCTGAACGGCTTCTTTCTGGTCGGGCCGCAGCGTAGGGTAGACAATGCCGAGCTGATCGAGGTAGCTCTTGTACTTCGCAGGGTTATAATAGAACGGCTTGAGTTTCGGAGCGTACTCCGCCATGATCTTCTGGTTCAGGTAGACAGCGGGCTGGTCCTTCTCCCCGATCAGGGGAACATACTTTTGATCTTTTGTCTGCTCGGTACGGTAATATTCCCATGCGTTCTTGATGATCTCCGGCTTCAGGAACATATCCAGCAAGGTCATCACCTCGGCCTTGGCGCCGTAGACAATTCCCTTGTGTGCGATCGGTGTCGCCATGGATATAGCGTTCGACCAATGGTGCCCGGGGAGTCCGGGAATGTTGGATGGGTATCGAAGTACTACGGTCGGCAGTGACCAGCTGATATCCGCTATATCGTCGGAGCCGCCTCCCATGGCCATCAATTGCCGGCCCATCACGTTCACGGAACCAACGGGCGCAGGCAGTCCGATCGTATCGATCTTCGTGGCGAGGCCTTCCACTTTCGGGGCCTTTAACTCAATCTGCGTTGCCTTGGCCAGCAGTTGATCTTCCTCCGACCACTTCGGCAGGCCTACTTTCTTCATGTTGTCATACATCGCAAGGGCGATGGGCTTGTTGAAATGGCCAGGCCAGGCAGACCCGAGCACCTCGTAATTGAACTTCGTATCCGTCATCAACGCTGCGCCCTCGGCAACCTTCACACCGATGTCAAACAGTTTCTTGATGTCCGGGTAGGTCCGTTCACGGAAGTAGTACCAAACTGATGCTTTGGATGGAACCACGTTGGGTTGATCACCGCCGTCAGGAATGACGTAGTGCGACCGTTGGGTAAGTTCGAGGTGCTCGCGGCGGAAGTTCCAGCCAATGTTCATCAATTCTACGGCATCAAGCGCGCTCCTACCTCGCCAGGGAGCCCCGGCAGCGTGCGCAGCAGCACCTTCAAAGTTAAAGCGAACGCTCACCAGGCCGTTGCTCCCGGCATCACCGTAGCCTACGCCAAGGTTGTTGGCCACGTGCGTGAATATGCAGGCATCCACATCCTTGAAATAGCCGGCGCGAACATAGTAGGCTTTTGTGCCCACCAGTTCTTCCGCGATACCCGGCCATAGCATAATGGTGCCCTGGATCTTCTCACGTTCCATGATCTTTTTCAGAGCCAGTGCTGATATAATATTGAGAGCCTGCCCTGAGTTATGCCCCTCGCCATGACCAGGAGCACCATCGACGATAGGATCGTGATAGGCCACACCGGGCTTTTGTGATGCTTTGGGTATACAATCCACATCCGAGCCCAGCGCAATTACCGGTTTACCGTTTCCCCACGTGGCTATCCACGCGGTGGGGATGCCGGCAACACCTTTCTGTATTTTGAAGCCGTTCTTCTCCAGGAGGGTGGTGAGATAAGTGAACGTTTCATACTCCTGGAAGCCCAATTCCGAGAAGCTGAACAGCATATCGTTGATCTGCTGCCCGAGCACCGCGTTCTTCTCCACTTCCTGTGCCGCCTCGGCTTTGAGTTTCTCCACTTGCTGAACTTCCTGGGCCCACGCAGTTACCGCGGCCAGGCTGAAGATGACGATCCAAATCTTTCTCATGGGTAGAATAGGTTATGAGGGAAAGATAATGAAGGGAAATGGGGTCAACAAGCAATTACATGGGGACTGGGCTGGGGGCTTGTTGGTCGATACTGTCCTTGATTGCTGGGTGAACAGTAAACTGTGAAACTGTGACCAGTAACCCGTGGAGTAATTCAGTTTTGATGTCTTGGACTCGACGATACGGGGAACCACGGTTCACAGTTTACCGGTTCGCTGTTAACTGCGTTCCAGGTTATCGTGTACTGGGTAGTGAGCACTAGGTACTGGACTCTGGGTTTCTTATCTAAGTATCTTCTACGTATCTGGGTGTCCACATGACTGGGGCCCCTTAGCGCATAGACCCTTAGGCACGTAGACACTTAAACACCTAAATCCCTTGGCACTTAAACACGTTTCATTTCGTAGCTTCGCATTTTCATTCCCCGCATGACCCCCATCGACGCCTATCCCGTCTTCCTGTCCAACTCGCTCAGTGGCAAAAAAGAAAAGTTCGAACCCCTGGTACCCGGGTTTGTCGGGATGTACGTGTGCGGTCCCACGGTATATAATTACGTCCACCTGGGCAACACCCGCACTTTTCTAACATTCGACATTGTCAGCCGGTACTTCCGTTTTCTGGGATACAAAGTTCGGTATGTCCGCAACATTACGGATGTAGGGCACCTGGAAAGCGATGCGGATGAGGGCGAGGACAAGATCGGCAAGAAGGCCCGGCTCGAGAAGCTGGAGCCTATGGAGATCGTCAAACGGTATACCGATGATTTCCATAACGTGATGCAAGTCTTCAACATCCTGCCTCCCAGTATTGAACCTTCGGCAACGGGACATATTGTTGAACAGATCAACATTACCAAGAAACTCATCGATCTCGGCTTGGCCTATGAAGTCAACGGGTCCGTGTACTTCGACGTAAAGAAATACAACCAAAGCCATCACTACGGCATACTCTCCGGCCGCAACATCGATGAACTGATGGAAAGTGGTCGAGACCTCGACAGCCAGGATGAGAAGCGCGAGAAGGTTGACTTCGCCCTCTGGAAGAAAGCCTCTCCGGCCCACATCATGCGATGGCCTTCCCCCTGGGGTGACGGATTCCCGGGTTGGCACATCGAGTGCACGGTGATGAGCACCAAGTACCTTGGCGAAACCTTCGACATTCACGGTGGTGGCATGGACCTCAAGTTCCCGCATCACGAATGCGAAATTGCCCAGGCCACCGGCGCGAATGGCAAGACGCCGGTTCGGTATTGGCTGCATTCCAATATGCTTACCGTGAATGGCCAGAAGATGAGTAAGTCCCTTGGCAACAGTTTTCTTCCTTCAGAATTGTTCACCGGTAGTCACAAGATGCTCGAGCGCGGCTACACGCCCATGACGGTGAGGTTCTTCATGCTGCAGTCGCATTATTCGAGCACGCTCGACTTTTCGAATGAGGCCTTGAACGCCGCAGAAAAAGGTTATAAGAAACTGTCGAACAGCCTCCACCTTATTAAGGGAATGCAGCATCCGGGCGGCGGTTCCGGGGACAAAGACTTGAATGAGACCCTCCAGCGTCTCATGGAGGATTGCTACAAAAATATGAGCGACGACTTTAACACAGCCAAGACGCTGGCCGTGCTTTTTGAAATGTCATCGCGCATCAACGACATGAAGTCAGGGAACATGCCCATAGCAAAAATTGACCCCAAGGTCTTTGAAGAGTTCAAGAAGGCCTACATCGGATTCATGGAAGAGGTTCTCGGCCTGCAAGAAGAGACCGCTTCAGACGACAAGCTCCTGGAAGGAACCATTAAGGTGCTAATTGGGTTAAGGAAGAAAGCCCGTACTGACAAGAACTTCGCGCTCTCCGACAGGATCCGCGACGACTTGAAGGCGATCGGAATTCAACTCAAGGATGGGAAGGATGGGGAGATAACGTACTCCATTGAATAGGTTAGCCTTTGGCTGTTGGCCATTGGCAGAGTGAATCAAATTCAGCGGTGTGCCAATAGTCAAATCAGCACCAAAAGCCAATAGCCGGAAGCCAAAAGCCAACACCATGTTGCGAAAGTTGTTCATCCTCCCGATCCGGTTATATCAACTGACGCTGTCGCCGTTGCTGGGGTCCCATTGCCGGCACACCCCCTCCTGTTCGCAATATGCAATTGAAGCCATCCAAGAATGGGGAGTATTAAAAGGAATGTGGTTGGGTGCCAAGCGCATCGGGCGTTGTCATCCGTGGGGCACAAGTGGATATGATCCGGTCCCGAAGCGGGCCAAGTGAGGTGTGGTATTAGCCGTTAGCTGTTGGCAATTGGCTTGGGGCCGAATCCTAAACGCCAACGGCCAAGAGCCAAAAGCTAAAGACCAAAAGCCAACGGCCAACAGCCAACCACCGCGACGCGTAATTCCAAGCGCATTTTTTCAAAATATCCCCTACATTTAAAAGTCACATTCCAGACGCTTACTATTCATGTCCAGTTTGCAGATCAAGAAGAGCCCCAAGAAGTACGACGTGGTTATCGTCGGCTCTGGTGCCGGAGGGGGTATGGCCGCTTACATGCTCGCCAAGGCCGGCGTCAAAGTTGCCTTGCTTGAAGCAGGCCCCATGTACGACCCGCGAAAGAACGTCACTCAACTCAAATGGCCGTGGGAGTCCCCGCGCCGGGGTGCCAGTACCAATGAGCGCTCCTTTGGCGACTTTGACGCTGCCTACGGCGGATGGAACCTCGACGGCGAACCCTTCACCACCACCAAAGGCACTCAATTCATGTGGTTCCGCGCCCGTATGCTCGGCGGACGTACCAATCACTGGGGAAGAATTTCTCTGCGCTTCGGTCCCAAGGACTTCAAACGCCGCAGCATCGACGGTCTCGGCGACGACTGGCCGATCGGCTACGATGATGTGAAGCCGTTCTACGATCGTGTGGATAAACTCATCGGCATTTTCGGCACGGCAGAAAACATCCCCAATGAACCCGACGGCATCTTCCTCCCTCCACCCAAGCCGCGGCTTCACGAGCTCATGCTCAAGGATGCGGGTAAGGCAGCCGGTGTGCCCGTGATACCTTCACGCCTTTCCATTCTGACCAAAGCCCTCCCCGACAATCCCGACCGAAAGGCCTGCTTTTACTGCGCGCAGTGCAACCGGGGTTGCACGATCTACGGCGACTTCTCGTCTTCTTCGGTTCTTGTCAACCCGGCTCTTCAAAGCGGCAACGTCGATGTCTTCGCCAACGCAATGGCCCGCGAAGTGCTCACCAACGAGGAAGGACTTGCAACGGGTGTTTCGTATGTCAGCAAAGATGATATGCAGGAGTACTCCATCTCGGGGAAAGTCATCATCCTTGCCGCAAGTGCCTGCGAGTCGGCGCGCCTCCTGCTGAACAGCAAATCCACACGACATCCTGCGGGCCTGGCCAATTCTAGCGGTGTGGTTGGTAAATATCTCCATGACTCTACCGGTGCCGGCCTCAGCGGATATATACCCAAACTCTTTGGCCGCAAGCGCTACAACGAAGACGGTGTGGGCGGAATGCACGTGTACACGCCCTGGTGGCTTGATAATAGGAAGCTCGACTTTGCACGCGGGTACCATATTGAGTACGGGGGCGGCATGGGCATGCCCGGCTACGGCTTCGGATTTGGCATGCAAAACGTCAACGGCAAGTTCACGGCACGCAATGGCGTACAAAAGCAAGCGGGCGGTTATGGGGCGTCACTCAAAGATGATATCCGATACTTCTACGGCGCCAACTTCGGTATGGCGGGTCGCGGCGAAGCCATCGCGCGCGAAGACAACTTTTGCGAAATCGATCCCAACACCGTAGATAAGTACGGCATCCCTGTCCTTCGCTTCAACTATACCTGGAGCGATCACGAGATCAAGCAGGCCAAGCACATGCAGGAGACATTCCAGGAGATTGCCCATCACCTGGGCGCCGTTGTCCCTCCCTCTCCGGGCAAGGAGAGCAACTACGGCCTCACCAAGCCCGGAGAAATCATTCACGAGGTGGGAACGGTGCGCATGGGCAACGACCCTAAGAAGTCAGCGCTGAACAAATACAACCAGGCCCACGACTGCAAGAACCTGTTCGTGGTCGACGGTGGCCCGTTTGTCTCGCAGGCGGACAAGAACCCGACCTGGACGATTCTCGCGTTGTCGATGAGGGCGTCGGAGTATTTGATGGAGGAGATGAAGAAAGGGAATGTGTAGTCGGTGGGTCGGTGAACAGTGAACAGTAGACGGTGAACGATGAACAGTAAACAGTGAGAACCAAGTACCCAGAACTGTTGAACCTTGAACTTTGAATTAACTCATGGATAGAAGAAAATACCTCAAAACCCTCGCCGTAGGAACCCTCTCCACCGGAGCGCTCCTCGAGTCGTGTTCACCTGCCGGGAAAGAAGCGGCGAAGCAGGCACCTGATCTTGCCGCAACGGCGGGCCCTGACCGTCAGCCAAAGGAGATGGAACGCTATACTAAACTCATGAGCGAGACCTTCTTCGATGAGCATGAGATGAAGACCATCACCGTGCTTTCGGATATCATCATACCGAAGGATGACGTCTCAGGAAGTGCCACCGACGCGAAGGTGCCGGACTTCATTGAGTTCATCGTCAAAGACATGCCGCACCACCAGGTCCCCATGCGCGGCGGACTGAAGTGGCTGGATCTCCAGGCCATGAAGCGGTTTGAGAAGTCGTTCGTCGACTGCACCTCCGCGCAACAGATCGAAATCGTTGATGATATCGCTTTTCCCGACCAGGCCAAGCCCGGCATGGAACAGGGTGTCGCGTTCTTCAACCGCATGAGAGACCTCACTGCATGCGGGTTCTTCACCAGCCAGATCGGTGTAAAGGATCTGGGCTACGCCGGCAACAGCCCCACCCGCTGGGATGGCGTGCCTCAAGATGTACTTGACCAGTACGGATTGAAATATGATGAGAAGACGTTAGGAGAATCAGTCAAATTCGACCAAACCTAAAACACTTAGCGCATCTTTGCGTCATTGCGCCTTTGCGGTGGTTACCGTATAGTCCTTAGGACCTTCACGTCAACCCTGGGGTATCGGTGACCACCGCAAACTCGCTACCGCGCAAAGCATCGCAAAGGGTAACTTAGAATCAGAAATCAGAAATGAGAAATATGAAATCAGAAATCAATCCTTCCCGCAGGAATTTTCTAAAGACCCTCGGCCTCGCTTCAGCGGGCTTCACCCTGGTTCCACGTCACGTCCTGGGCGGCCCGGGCTATGTAGCGCCGAGCGACAAGCTCCGGGTGGCCGGCATCGGGGCGGGAGGCAAAGGCGACAGCGACTTGCGCAAGTTCTCTGAGAGCGGGAAAGCGGAGATTGTAACCATGTGTGATGTTGACGACCGTCAGGCGGTAAAGTCGCGTGAGCGGTTTCCGAAAGCAACCTACTATAAGGACTATCGCCAGATGCTTGACAAAGAGCACAAGAACATTGACGCGGTAAGCGTCTCTACGCCGGACCACAACCACGCTGTACAGGCAATGGCTGCGATGTCATTGGGAAAACATGTATATGTGCAGAAACCCCTTGCCCATGATGTGTACGAAGCCCGCATGCTGACCCAGGCGGCGAAAAAATACAAAGTGGTAACCCAGATGGGAAACCAGGGAAGCTCGGGAGATGGCGTAAGGCAACTGAAGGAATGGTACAAAGCCGGGTTGCTCGGCGATGTGCACACCGTGTACTGCTGGACGAACCGTCCCGTGTGGCCGCAGGGAATTGAGTGGTCGAAAGAAAAAGCGCCGGTCCCTGCCGAACTCGATTGGAACCTGTGGTTAGGCACGGCACCCTACAAAGAATACATCAACGGGCTCGTACCCTTCAATTGGCGCGGCTGGTGGGATTACGGCACCGGAGCGCTCGGCGACATGGGATGTCATATCATTGAGCCTGCCTTCAGCGTGCTGGGACTTGGTTACCCCAGCGACGTGACTGCCAGCGTTGGCTCCGTCTACACGGGACCATTCCGTCGCGGATATTTTCCGGAAAGCGGACCTCCCTCCTCACACATCATCTTCACCTTCCCGGCGCGCAACGGCAGGCCCGCCGTGAAACTCCATTGGATGGACGGCGGTATCCAGCCTGAGCGCCCTGAAGAGCTGAGCCCAAATGAACCGTTTGGTGACAGCGATGACGTTGGTAACGGTGTGTTGTTTATTGGGACGAAGGGCAAAATGACCTGTGCGTGTTACGGACTGGAGCCTAACCTGCTCCCTACGTCGCGCAACAAGGAAGTAAGCATTCCACAGACCGAAAAGCGGGTGCCCGGAGGCATGGAAGGGCACTATGCGCACTGGGTCGAGGCTTGCATTGCCGGCTACGGCAAAATGGAACTGAGCTCCTCCTTTGAAATTGCCGGTTTCCTCACCGAGACCGTGCTCATGGGCAACCTCGCCATTCGCAGCCACGACCTCAGGGTGCCGAAGGCGGACAAGCCCAACCAATATGATTACCCAGGCCGTGGCATAAAACTTCTCTGGGATGGTGACAATATGAAGGTCACCAACTTCGACATGGCCAATCAGTTTGTGAAGAGGACGTACCGGGAGGGGTGGACGCTGTGAGAAGGAGTCAGAAGTAAGAAAGAGGTAAGGAGTAAGGGTTTAACTCTAAAGTCACATGAAGAAGTTTTTCAAGGTGCTCGGTGTGGGCCTTTTGGCCATTGTCCTGTTTATTCTGGTGAGAACATTCACGTTCACCATTGATAAAGTGGAAGTCAGCCCGGTTACCCCTCTGGAAGTAACTGACGATGCGTTGAACCGGCTGCAGAAGGCAGTGCAGTTCAAAACGGTCTCTTACTCCTATACCAGTACTCCTGACTCCGCCGAATTCACCGGGTTACACAACCACCTAGTCTCCGCTTTTCCGCTGGTGCACAGCCAACTGGAAAAGAAAACGATTGGATACAGCCTGCTTTACAAGTGGGCCGGCAGTGACGCTGCGTTAAAGCCAGTACTCCTCATGTCCCACCTCGACGTGGTGCCGGTGGACGAAGGCACATTGGCGAACTGGGAAGCGCCGCCATTTTCAGGTGAGATCAAGAATGGAAACATCTACGGCCGTGGCACAATGGACGACAAAGTGAGTGTGCTCGCCATCCTCGAAGCCGTGGAAGCATCGCTGAAGGCGGGGATGAAACCCAAGCGGACCTTATACCTCGCCTTTGGTCACGATGAAGAAATTGGCGGCGACCGCGGCGCGGCATCGCTGGCCAAGTATCTTGGCGAACAAGGCGTCAAGCTGGAATGTGTGATTGATGAGGGTGGCTATGTCGTGGACGGCATGGTGCCCGGGCTGGACCAATCCATGGCCGTGATCAACGTGGCGGAAAAAGGGTACGTCTCATTTGAGCTGACGATTACCACAAAGGGAGGACACTCCTCCGCGCCGCCGGTCGACAACACCATTGGTTCATTGGCCAAAGCCATCACTAAACTTGAAGCCAACCAGTTCCCCTACAAAAGCATTCCGGTGATCGACAAACAAATTGAAACCATCGGGCCGCACATGCCCTTCCTGCAGAAGATGGCTTTTGCCAACACCTGGCTCTTCGGCTCCAAGATTCTGGAGGGCCTCAACGCGCATACGACTACCGCACCCACCATCATTAAGGGAGGGGTAAAAGATAACGTGATCCCCACCAGCGCATCGGTGGTCGTGAACTTCCGCGTGATGACGGGCGAAACGACGGAAGAGGTACAGAAGCACATTGTGGAAACCATCAACGATGACCGCATCACCGTCAAGTCGGTCAGCAACCGCAACGAACCTTCGCCGGTTTCCGATTACGAATCCGCAAGCTACAAAACCATCGCAAAAACGGTCCAACAGCTGATGCCCACCGCCATTGTCACACCCGGACTCATCAGCGGCGGAACCGACACGAAGCACTATGAATCCATCAGCGAAAACGCGTACCGCTTCTTCCCTGTCCGCATCAACAAAGACAACATGACAGGCTTTCACGGCATCAACGAGCATATCGCGGTGGAGAACTATAAAGAGATTGTTCAGTTCTACTACCAACTGATTCAAAACCTGAATCTGTAGGTTGGAGAGAGGCTTACATACCCCGCGCAGTACTTCTCAATTCCGATTTTCGTGACTAATCTCCCTCTTCACCTCTACACCTTGATGGCAGGCAGGCACGTAGGCCACCTGGACACGAAGACACCCAAACACGTTATTATTCCCCTCGCAGCGTTTCCGCCGGATTCGTCCGTGCTACTTGCAACGTAAGGTATCCTAGCGTTCCCCAGGCTACAGCCAGCAGGCCCAGGCCCACCACCACGAATACCCATGCACTTACTGAGGTGTGATAAGTGAAATTATTCAGCCACCGGTTCATCGCCCACCAGGTGACCGGCACCGCCACCAGCACGGCCATAAGGACAAGGCGGGTGAAATCCTTCAGCAACAGCATGATGATCCGCTCCATGGAAGCGCCCATCACCTTTCGGATGCTGACCTCTTTGATCTTTTGACGGAAGGTCAATGCAGCGATGCCCAGCAAACCAAAGCTGGCGATTACTACAGCAAGGCCTGCAAAGGCCGACAAAGCCATCGACAGGTTCTTCTCCTCCCGGTATTGTCCTTCCAACTCGTCCCGAAGAAAAAAGTACTCAAAGGCGAACCGTTCATCAAACTTCCGCCACGTAGTCTCCACGGCCTTCATCCGTTCCTCAAATCCATCGGTCTCCACCTTAAGCAGGACGTAGTTAAACCTCGGCCGTAGCCGGAACATCAGCGCGCGAACCGGTTCATGTAAGGATTGGAAGTTGAAATCTTTCACCACCCCGATCACCGTTCCTCTAACATTGCCCGGTTCATCTTCCCATACCATCTCTTTACCCACAGCGTCGCCGCCAAACATCTCCTTCGCCGCCGTCTCGTTGATAATAAAGGCATCGCGGTCAGCCGGGTTATTGCGGGAGAAAGGCCGGCCGGCCACGAAGGAAATACCGAGCACATCAAACAAGTCGTAGTCGCACATCTCCTCGGCAATAACCGACCTGGCCTGGGGATCCGTTGCGTTCCATGCTGAATTCCGGTTGAACTGGGTTCCGGGGATGTTGATGGCCGCACTCACGGCCCTCACTCCATCGATGCGAAGGAGTTCCTCACGTACGGCATCGAAGCGGGGCACGATGCCATCGCTGATTTTTAGCGGCAGTACCACCACCTCCTCCTGCGTGAAACCCAGGGGTCGATGCTGGATGAAATCCAATTGGCTGTAAATAATGGCGCTGCAGCAAATCAACGTCATCGAAGCAAAAAATTGGAATGCAATGAGCGCCCGCCGCAAGCCTCGGCCATCCGGACCCTGCATCAATCGGCCTTTGAGAATCAATGTGGGACGGATGGATGCCAACCGGAACGAAGGGAAGGCACCCGCGAGGAGACCCGTGGCAATACCCAGGCCCAACAAACCCGTTGCCATGACCGTGTAGTTCATGCTCAGGGTGTCGCCCGTAAGGCCATTGTATACCGGCAGCAGCAACTCAATAAGCACGGCTGCGACAGCCGCAGCGCCTACGCTCACCAATACGGCCTCGCCCGTGAACTGCGCTGCCAGCTGTGTTCTGAATGCTCCCAGCGACTTACGGATTCCGATCTCACGCGCCCGGTCGGCCGATTGGGCCGTTGTCAGGTTGATAAAGTTGAAGGCCGCAATGATGAGGATGAGCAATCCCGCGGCGCCGAGCATATATACATAGGCGATGTATCCATTAGGCTCAAGTTCCCAGAGCAGGTGCGAGCGAAGGTGTATGTCCGTGATGGGCTGCAACTCAAAATGCATGCCCTGCGCCCGTGCCGCCTGCAGGACCTCATCGGAAACATTGATGTACTTCGCCACCCACGGGAGGAGTTTGCTTTGCAGCGCTTTCACATCCGCGCCCGGCTTGAGCCTGACGTAATTATAGTGGCCGAAATCAGCCCAGGTGTAATAAGGATTGTTTGGATCCAGTGACTTCTCGCGCGCATAGGAACCCAGAATGTCAAAATGAAAATGAGAGGCTGCGGGAACATCCTCAAACACACCCACGACTTCCACGAGGTCTTTCTCGTCGTTTACCATGAGCTTCTTGCCTATGGGGTCGGCATCGCCGAAATACTTTTTGGCCGTGGACGCTGAAAGGAGACAACCGTTGAGTTGATGAAGGGCTGTTTTGGGATTGCCCTTTAACAGTTTGAAAGAGAACACATCGAAGAAAGTAGTATCGACAGAAATCACGTTTTTCTCATCAAAGCGAACGTCGTTTTCCGGGTTCTTTACCGAGAACGTCTGTCTTGTAAGACCATACGCCCAAATGGGTGAAAGCGTCACCGCCGATTCCACTTCCGGAAAATCCTGCACCATGGCCTGGGCCATAGGGTGCGGCGTCCGCGTTTGCGGATTATCGCTCATCCAGGCGATGCGGTAAATGTTCTCCGCTCCCTCATGGAACTTGTCGTAGCTCAGCTCAAAAGAGACATATTGTGCGATTAGGAAGACGCTCGCCAGTCCAAGGGCCAGGCCAATCACGTTGATAGCCGTAAGCATCTTGTTCTTCATCAGGTTGCGAATGGCGACTTGGAAGTAGTTGCGGAGCATAGCTGCAGGTTGTGTATTCCCTGTATGCCAAATCGCGTACCAACTCGTGAATTTGGGTCACGGGCGGTTGAAACCGCATTAATCCACAAAAAAACGTCCGCAAATGCATCAAGGTGACCGGAAACGGGCAGATGGATCGCACCCTTGGTAGGGCCCAAGAATTAAATAAACGGTATGCCCCTCCCGTTGCCACATTCTTACTTTTACCCCAACAATTCACCCAGCCATGAGAAAAATCAACGTACTCCTCATCCTGCTTTACTTTTCCGTATCAGCGTATGGCCAGGCTTATGAACCGGTCGATACCGTGACCATCAACAAGATCAAGAAGGAAGGACTCCAGCGTTCAAAACTGATGGACAACCTGAGCATGCTCACCGATGTTTACGGTCCGCGCCTGACGCTGTCCCCCAACTTCCGGAAAGCGGCTGAGTATGCCAAAGCCACCCTTGAAGCATATGGCCTGCAGAACGTGCAGATCGACTACTGGGGCGAGGAGTTCGGTCGCGGTTGGGAGTTGAAAAAATTTACGCTTCAGGCCGTCGAGCCTATGACCACCCCTATCATCGCCTATCCAAAAGCCTGGACGCACGGCATCAAAGGAACCGTAACGGCTGATGCTGTCTATCTCGAAGTGAAAACAGAGGCCGACCTGACAAAGTTTAAAGGCAAACTCAAGGACAAGATAGTGCTCTTCAGCGCGCCCGTTCCCGTGAAGCCCGGTTTCACCGCCGATGCCCGCCGGTTTAACGACTCTACGCTGCTCGCCATGTCCAATGCCGGAGCTCCTTCCGAAGGAGGCCAGGGAGGATTCGGCGGTCCGAACCGTGAAGCACAGCAACTGACCTACGCCAAATGGGATTTCTGTATGAAAGAAGGAGCCATCGCTGTGTTTGAACCCAGTCCTGCCATGCGTCTCGAAGACGGCACCCTGCTCGTCGGCGCGGCCACTATTCCCTACCCTCCCGACGTGCCGCAAGCTTCCCGCGCACGCGCCCAGCACGCCAATGCACCCAAGACATTGCCCCAGGTTGTGGTTTCAGACGAGCATTACAATCGGATGGTTCGCCAGATTCAGCAAGGAAGAAACGTGAAACTGGAGCTTTCTCTCGAGACAGAGTTTACGCCGGCCGCACAGGGCTTTAATGTTACCGGAGAAATACCGGGAAGCGACTTAAAAGATGAAGTGGTTATGATCGGGGCCCACCTCGACTCCTGGCATGCCGGCACGGGAGCCACCGACAATGGCGCAGGATCGGCCGTCATGATGGAGGCGATGCGCATACTCAAGTCCGTCGGCAGCCAACCGAGGAGAACTATTCGCGTGGCCCTGTGGGGCGGTGAAGAGCAAGGCCTGCTGGGTTCGCGCTCCTACGTGAAACGCACCCTGGGCGAACGACTGGACAAAGCGGCGCCCTATGATTCGATTGTGCTAAAACCGGCCGCGCAAAAATTCTCCTGCTACTTCAACATGGACAACGGAACGGGTAAGTACCGCGGGGTCTATCTGCAAGCCAACGAAGCCGTGCGCCCCATCTTCCGCGCCTGGTTGCAGCCGTTTGAAAAAATGGGAGCCTCCACCCTTACACTCCGCAACACCGGCAGCACAGACCATGTGCCTTTTGACGCGATAGGCATTCCTGCTTTCCAGTTTATCCAGGATCCCATCGAGTACTCGACCCGCACGCACCACACAAACATGGATGTATTCGACAAGGTGCTTGAGGCCGACCTGAAGCACAACGCAGTGATAACAGCCTCCTTCGCCTGGTCAGCCGCCAATCGCCCTGGACTGCTTCCCCGAAAACAACCCATCCTTCAGGGAGCGACGTTGGCTCCAAATCGATAAGGCGTCATTCACCCTTAGCCTTTCGCTCGCCCCTTCCCTGCCAGGGCGGAGTGCGGTTATCCTGAGACGGCAGTATCTTGCGAGCAAGAGATGAAGGTGTTCGTACTCATAGCAGTTGTACTCATGGGTTCAGTTCCTTCCCGGGCCCAGGACACCCTCCGGCTCCTTTCCTGGAACATTCAAATGCTGCCTTTCCCTGTGAGCCCTCACGGCAAGGCGAAACGTGCAAAGGCCATTGCTGAGCTGCTAACGCATGAGAACTACGATGTGGTGGTATTTCAGGAGGCGTTCAAGCGGAGAAGTCGCCGGATACTGAAAAGGGAATTGAAGCGCGTCCTTCCCTACCAAACTGCGGTCCTCAACCAGAAGACCTTGTCGATCAAAACGAACGGTGGGGTGATGATCTTCAGCAAACATCGCATCGATTCCGTTCACGAGATCCGGTTTCTAAAGCGAACAGGTTTTGATAAGTACGCGCGAAAAGGTGCACTGATGGCGGAGGTCAAGATTGGCGAACGAACGGCGCAGATAGTGGGCACACACCTCCAGGCGTTTGGCACCGATGATGTCCTGATCAGCCAGTACCACCAGATCCAAAGGGAGCTCCTGGCGCCACACACGCGAGCGGGAGTTCCGCAGTTCCTTCTCGGCGATTTCAACACCCGCAAGACAGCGCCTTTCCCGGCCAACCTTTCCTCGGATGGCGCTGCACCACAAACCCGCTATTCAGCCATGCTTCAAGCACTCGAAGCCGCCGACGGAGAATTAGAAGGCGAGCAGCAATACACGATGGATAGGCCCTACAACGACCTGTGCGTGAAGCGCAAGGAAGCACGCTTACTCTTGGACTACATCCTCGTCCGACCCGCCGAATCAAACTTGAGTATCCGTCGTGAAGTAAGAATCCTGCGGAAGCAATGGAGCAAAGATCACCGGGATCTTTCTGATCATTTTGCTTTGGAGGCGTTACTAGCCTGGCGTTAGGCCCCGGATATCATGCTACTTCAAAGTCTCAGCTGGTAACGGCCGGCGGGTTGAATCTTGAAACTAGTTCCAGTGCCCAGCATCAAGTTCGTAGTTCCCGTTCACAGCCCCTAGCCCCGACCTCATTTTTTCCGATATTTGCCGGATTATTGACGTCATGCCGTGCTGAAAATCGACTCCCACACCCACATTATTCCGAAGAGAATGCCCAACTGGAGCGAGAAATTCGGGTATGGCGACTTCATATACCTGCAGCACCACAAGCGCGGGTTCGCCAAGATGATGCGCGGCAACCAGTTCTTCCGCGAGATCGAGGAGAACTGCTGGAACGCGGAACTGCGGATGGATGAATACAAGACCCATCACACGCAGGTGCAGGTGGTATGCACCATCCCGGTCATGTTCTCCTACTGGGCTAAGCCCATGGACACGCTTTCACTTTCAAAATACCTTAACGACCACCTGGCAAAACTCGTCGATAAATACCCCAGGCGGTATGTTGGCCTGGCCACGTTGCCCATGCAGGACACCGAGCTGGCCATCCAAGAACTCACCCGCTGCAAGAAGATCGGGTTGCACGGCATACAGATCGGATCGAACATCAACGACGAAAACCTCAACGAGGAACGCTTCTTTCCCATCTTCGAGGCATGCGAAAGACTCGGCATGGCCGTTATGGTGCATCCCTGGAATATGATGGGCGAAAAATCGATGACGCGTTACTGGCTCCCCTGGCTGGTGGGCATGCCGGCGGAAACGACCCGCGCCATCTGCTCGATGATTTTTGGCGGGGTTTTTGAACGCCTTCCCAAACTGCGGGTGATGTTTGCCCACGCCGGCGGTTCCTTCTTGTTTACGCTCGGCAGAATCAAGCACGGATTCGAATGCCGCCCCGACCTGGTGGCCATCGATAACCCCGTGGATCCAGAGAAGTACCTGGGAAAATTCTGGGTGGACAGCATCACCCATGACTTGACGATGCTCGAATACGTAATCGCCAGGATGGGCTCAAAGCGGGTAACCCTGGGCTCGGATTACCCCTTTCCGCTGGGCGACCTTGAGATTGGAAAGTTCATAGAAGATTCTAACCTGCCGAAGAAGACGAAAGAAGATATTTTTGCGAACGCAACACTGGAATGGCTTCAATTACCCAAGAAAAGATTTCAATAACCGGTTGGCTGGCACTGGTCCTGCTCATCGCCGCGCACCCCCTGTTGGCGCAACAAGATGTGGAGCGTGAGAAACTCCGCGAGATGGAACAACAGCGCGAATACCTGCGTGCACGGCAAATCACGGCCCGGCTCGATTCGGCGGTTGCCCTGATGGGCCTCGAACGGTACGAGGACGCGGACATCAAGCTCCGCTCGGTATTGGCTTCCGTGAAGAGCGTTCCCTCTGACCTGGCCTTCCACTTCGGTAAG
>JAYRNL010000133.1:0-1940 GCA_041912235.1 Cyclobacteriaceae bacterium | reverse complement strand
TCGTCCATCACCACCAGCGACCCCACGAGCCAACTGGGTCAGATTCTCGCAGCGGGCAACCTCGCCAGTGTGCAGTTCTTCATTAATGGTGTGAAGACCCGCACCGAAGGATTGGATTTTGTGGCCAACTACAAAGGGCTGAGCGTAGGACCCGGCACATTGGCCGTAAACCTGGCCGGTAACTGGAATATCCTGAACAAAGTGGATGGTAACCCCGCCACACCGCCAGTAATCTCCTCGGCCGGGGGTAGTATCCTAAACGCCCAGGTCATTTCCCTGATGCAGGAAGGCCGCCCCTTGTACAAGGCTATCCTCGGTTTCGACTACAGTGTAAACAAATTCAATATTGTCCTGAACAATACCCTGTTTGGAAGGACCGGGTTCCAGGATATTGACAACGGTGGATCGATCATGAACTACGTGAAGCAAACTTTCGAACCCGGAGTGGTCACCGACTTGAATGTAGGCTATGCCTTCAGCAAGAACCTTTCCGCATCCTTTACGGTGAACAACCTCTTCAATGTGTTGCCGAAATGGAAACTGGAAGCGATCAACGGGAACTCAACAGGTGAGTCATATCTGTCCAATGCAAGCGACAAAGCGTTGTTGGAGGGCTTCCTCAGTTTCAGCGGCCGCTATCGCATCCTGGGCTACAACGGTTCGCAATTCAGCCAGCTTGGAACCATGTTCATGGGCCAGGTAACGTTGAAATTCTGATGTAAGGCACCTGGAAACCCAGCTCAAGGGAGACTGCCACCGGCGGTCTCCTTTTTGTTTGTCCCCGGGGGGACAACTGTCGAACACGTCACGACAATAACGTGATGATAATGTAGACCAGAATGAGCAGGATCATCACCGCATACATAACGAGATCAACGCGCACGTATTCCTTGTATTGCTGATAAAGCTCACGCAGGCGCCTGAACATAAACAATTTTACAGTTTTGTTGTTTTGCAAGGTATCCAATTTACTTCGGTTTCTATGGACCCGGCCAGCCCCGGCATGACAAATCCGGCTAAAACCCATGCAGGCTTACTCCGTATCATGCCAGTAGTTTACTTTTGAAAAATTATGCTCCGAAACCTTCTTCTCATTAGCGTCATCCTCGCGACACTCCATGCGGCACAGGCCCAGGAAAAATTTACCATCAACGGGACTGTCCGCGACGCCAGTAACGGGGAGGCGTTGATCGGCGTCACTGTCTATGTCAAGGAAATCAAGAACGGGACGGTCACGAACGCCTATGGCTTCTATTCAATCACGTTGCCCAAAGGCACCTACACCGTGGATTATACCTATGTGGGATTCCAACCGGTGGTCACCACCCTTACCCTTGATAAGAACGTCCAGCAATCCATCGACCTGAAGCCCGAAGCAGAGCAATTAGAAGAGGTTGTGGTGCAGGCGGAAATCGAGCAGGCCAACGTGGAAAACCTGGAAATGAGCACCAACAAACTCGACATCAAGACCATCCAACGGGCCCCCATGCTTTTCGGAGAGTCTGACCTGCTCCGCACCCTGCAACTGCTCCCCGGCGTGAGTACCGTAGGAGAAGGCGCCTCGGGCTTCAACGTACGAGGAGGGAACGTGGGACAAAACCTCATCCTGCTCGACGAAGCCCCTGTATATAATTCTTCACACCTGTTCGGGTTCTTCTCGGTATTCAATCCTGACGCCGTAAAAGACACCAAACTCTTCAAAGGTGCCATCCCTGCCCGGTATGGCGGACGACTGTCATCGATCCTGGACGTACGCATGAAGGAAGGCAACAACAAAAAGTACGAGTTCACCGGCGGCATCGGCTCGGTCTTCAGCCGGCTGGCGGTGGAGGGACCTATCATCAAGAACAAGATGTCCTTCATTGTGGCGGCTCGCCGGTCCTACATCGACGTCCTGGCCCGCCCTTTCGTGCCGATCCTTCAGAACGGCGGCGCCCTGA
>JAYRNL010000132.1:0-8413 GCA_041912235.1 Cyclobacteriaceae bacterium | reverse complement strand
CCGGGTGATGGCACAGGTGTTGGCATTGCTGGCCCTGCTCGCGATGACGCTTCGGCCTTCAAGAGACATCGAGAAACCGGCGAAGGAAGTTGTGCTCCTGACTTCAAACTATTCCAGGCACGCGTTGGACAGTCTGCTGAAATTGTATGCAGGGCTGAAGATCGTTCGCGCACCGGGAGTCGCCCCGGTTACTGGTGCAGATTCCGTTTCCTCCTTCAGGGGCCTGCTGCAACACGGCCAAATCAGGTTTGTAATGGGCAACGGCATTCCAGTGCCGTTTTTGGATTATGTGAAGGGACAGCAATTTCAGCTTATTCCTGGCCGTCCTCCGGCAGGTGTCGTGGAGTTGCAGCTTACGAATTATCCTGCACATCGAAAGAACTGGCTGGCAGGAAAGATACGGGGAGGAAAAGGAAGCCGCTTGACGCTGGTTGGTCCCGGCGGTGCTGAGGACTCTGTGATAATCCGCACCAACACGCTGACATCCTTTGAACTCGGCTTTATTACAAAGGCGCCCGGACAATATGTCTATGGATTAAATGTAAAGGATTCTACGGGCAAAGTGACTGCAGAAGAGGTGCCCATCGCGGTGGTCGCTTCAAGGCAGTTGTCGATCTTGCTGATTCAAGACTATCCACAGGCGGAGGTTAGGTTCCTGAAAAACTACCTTACTGAAAAGAACCACCGGTTGGTGACCCGCTACCGGCTGTCAAGGAATATTTTCCGTTATGAAGTCGCGAACGGTGCCTTGAAGCCGTCGGGCAGACTGGATGAGGAAGTACTTAATAGGTTCGACCTTGTGGTGGCGGATGACGAGTCGCTAAAGAGTCTTTCTCAAGGTGAAATCGACGTCATGGAAACCGCGGTACGGAGAGGGATGGGGGTGTTGGTGCTTTTGAATAATCTGCCCGAGGCCACTCGTTTTCCTGGCGATGTGTTAGCGCTCACACCGGTGACCGGTGTGCCTGACACCATACGCTACAGCCTTGGAAGTTTCGGAAGTCATTCCGGCCCGTTTGTGGCCGTTAAGCCTGGTGCGCGGGTTCAGGCAATTCTACGCTCCGGCAGTTACCTCCTCCAGGGCTTGACCCTTTGTGGGGCTGGCAAAGTCAGCTGCCAATCACTGCGCGAAACATACCGGCTTGCGCTGGCAGGAGACCAAAGCGCATTCGCTGCCTTGTGGACTCCGTTGTTGGAACAAACCGCGAGGAGAGAAGATGTCTCAAGTTCACTGCACATGACAAGTTCATTTCCCAGGTACCCGGGAGATCCCGTTACATTTGATCTAATAGGTTCAGACCGCGTCAACGTTGCGGCTGACAGCATCCCAATTCCTCTGATGGAGGATGTGTTGGTGGATGAACTTTGGCATGGCCGGTTCTGGGCTGGTCATGCAGGCTGGCGTGAATTGACAACCGGCGATGCCAGCGTTCATTATTTTGTTGCCCGGCCCGGCAGTTGGCAGTCATGGAAAGAGGAGGTTCAGCGCCGTGAGAATGAGTTAATCAGTCAGCCGTCTAAGCCAATAGACTCCACGGTTGTTCACCGGGAAGAATTTCCACGATGGGTGTTCTTCGTGGCCTTTGTAGTGGCGATGGGATTTGTTTGGCTTGCGCCAAAACTCTAACACCGATTCCAGTCGATATTAACCTGAATTCTGATGCCGGCTAAACAAACGCCGGAATGCCGGTGATCTCATTCCCGAGGATGAGAAGGTGGATGTCATGAGTACCCTCATAAGTAACCACGGATTCCAGGTTCATCATGTGCCGCATGATTGAGAATTCCCCGGTGATGCCCATACCGCCGTGGATCTGTCGCGCTTCCCTCGCAATCTCCAGGGCCATGGCCACGTTGTTGCGCTTGGCCAGTGAAATCTGCGGTGTGGTAGCCTTGCCTTCATTCATCAGGGTGCCCAGGCGCCAGACGAGCAGTTGGGCCTTGGTGATCTCGGTGAGCATTTCGGAGAGCTTCTTTTGAACCAGTTGGAATGACCCAATCGGTTTCCCAAACTGAATACGCTCCTTTGCGTAGCGTCGTGCCGACTCGTAGCAATCCATGGCCGCGCCCAGTGCACCCCAGGCGATTCCGTAGCGAGCCGAATCCAGGCACATCAGCGGTGCGCCGAGGCCGCTCTTGCCCGGCAGCAGATTCTCCTTTGGTACCTTCACGTTATCGAAAACAAGTTCGCCGGTGGCGCTGGCCCGCAAGGACCACTTGCCGTGAGTCTCCGGGGTTGAGAAACCGGGCATGCCCCGTTCTACGATGAGTCCGTGAATTCTCCCGGCCTCGTTCTTCGCCCACACCACGGCCACGTCAGCCTTCGGGGAGTTGGAAATCCACATCTTAGCTCCGTTGAGGAGGAAGTGGTCGTCCATGTCTTTGAAATTGGTGACCATACCGCCCGGGTTGGAGCCATGATCGGGTTCAGTCAGTCCAAAGCATCCCAGCCATTCGCCTGAGGCGAGTTTGGGAAGATATTTTTTTCGCTGTGCCTCCGAACCGAACTTGTAGATGGGGTACATCACCAGGGAGCCCTGCACCGACGCGGTTGAGCGCATACCCGAATCTCCACGCTCAATTTCCTGCATGAGAATACCATAAGCGATGTAATCCAGTCCGCCACCGCCATACTCCTGCGGAATCGTTGGACCGAAGGCGCCAATCTCACCGAACTTTTTTACGATCTCGTAGGGGAAGTGTGCACGCTGTGCCCAGTCTTCAATGTAGGGGCTGATCTCCCGCTTTACAAAGTCGCGGATGGAGCTGCGAATGAGTTTATGCTCTTCTGTCAACAGACTGTCGATCTGATAAAAGTCAGGATGATCGTAAACGTCCTGTTTGAGACTTTTCTTTGCCTGCGAAGCGGCGGTGGATGCCATACAATTTGTTAATTTGGCCTCAAATCTAAGGATAAGAATGGATAGTTCCCTCGACCCGGGCTTGCGCGATTTGCTCACCCGACTGCAGCAAAAATACGATGTGATGGGTCAGGACCTGAACTCTTACCTGGATGGCCTGCTCCATGCGGATTATCTCACGTACTGGGACTACATTCACCTCGACACGCTGCTCAGCCTTCAGAATCCGAAAACCCGCTTCCCCGATGAGAAGGTGTTCATCATTTACCACCAGATCACCGAATTGTATTTCAATCTCATCCTGTGGGAAATCGACCAACTTAGCAACAAGGCCGACCTCGATGAGAAATTCCTGGTCGAGCGCCTCGACCGCATGATCCGTTACTTTCAGAACCTGTGCGCGAGTTTTGATATCATGACGGACGGGATGGAGCGTGAGCAGTTTCTGAATTTCAGAATGTCCTTGCTTCCCGCCAGCGGATTCCAGTCGGCTCAATACCGGGTGATTGAGCTTAAGTCGACTGACATGATCAACCTGGTCGACCCGGTGAGCCGGCCAACCATGGTGGGTAAAACCCTGGCGGAGCAATTGGAGAAATTGTATTGGCGTAGCGGGGCCACGGAACTCAAGTCCGGCAAGAAGACACTCACCCTTCGTCAGTTTGAAGAGAAGTATATCCAGAACTTCCTGGAGATAGGCAAGGAATTCGCGGGGAAGAACCTTTGGCAGATTTACGCGAATCGGTTTGCCGGACGCGACGAGGTAGTCAGCAGACTACGCGAGTTTGATCTGCTGGCGAATGTCTTCTGGCCGCTCTCCCACATGAAATCAGCAGCACGGTATCTGCACAAAGATCCGGAAGACATCAAGGCAACGGGCGGCACCAACTGGCAGAAATACCTGCCCCCACGCTTTCAGAAGATTCACTTTTTCCCGACCCTTTGGTCGGAGGCAGAAAAGGCCGAATGGGGACGCCCTGCGGTGGAGAAAGCACTGCAGCGCCCCTGACCGGTTGCCGGTAAATCGCTAAATTTGAGTTCATTGGGTTGTTCTGTGAAGCGGATACTGGTTGGCTTGATCCTGTCATTACTTCCATGGCTTTCCCAGGGCCAGGGCTTCACGCGTTATACTTACCACGACGCCGCCAAGAGAAACATCAAAGAGGTCTACCAAGTCAAGGATACGTTCCAGAACATTCTTCACGGCAGGTATATATCCTACTTCGTTAACGGGGTTGTGGAATCCAGCGGGCAATTCGTGAACAACGAAACGTCGGGAGTGTGGGAGTTTTACTATGAAACCGGAACGCTCCGAATGCGCGGTGCGCTGAAACAGAACTCCAACTTTGGCAAGTGGGAGTACTATTTTGAGAATGGCCACAAGAGCATGGAAGGAACCGTGAATGGAAAGAATAGGGAAGGAGAATGGAAGACTTACTACGAAAGCGGCGAGCTGAAAGAGCAGGGTACGTATACTGCCAACAAGCGCACCGGGCATTGGATAACCTTATACGAAGACGGTTCCCGTCGTGGAGAGACTGAGTATACCGACGACCAAGGTCGTCACATCGAGTATTACCACTCCGGCAAAGTGCAGGGAGAAGGGCCCCGGGTAGCAGGACGAAATGCAGGCCATTGGCGCTTTTACGATGAGTCGGGTGTCCTGGCGAGCGAGGGAGAGTATGCCAATGGTAAGCGATCCGGTGAATGGACCTACTATTTCCCCTCGGGAAAAGTGAGAATGACGGGTTCATTTGAGAATGACCTTGAGACCGGTAAGTGGACCTATTATTACGAGGATGGAACGGTAAGTTCCAGCGGAGAATTTGCGGGAGGATTAAAGGAGGGATACTGGAGTACCTCGAACAACGACGGTAGCATCAAGAGTGAAATAACTTATGTGGATGGAGCGGGTGAGTATCGGGAGTACTATCCTGGCAATAAACTAAAGGCGAAGGGCCGGATTGAGAACAACAAGAATGAAGGCAAGTGGGAATACTTTGCCGAAAATGGAAAACTGGAGGGCGAGTGCGACTACCATGAAGGAAAAGGCCAGTACAAAGGCTACTATCCAACCGGGACGCTTCAGACCAAAGGTCCCATGGAGGATGGCCTCCGTGTAGGCACGTGGGAGTTATATGAACCCGATGGGACACTTTCGGGATATTACAAACCCTTTTATGAAAACAATGAGCTCGCCAAGGAGATCAATTTATTGATTAACAAGACCAAGGTGGTGGCAGCGCCCGCACCCGCCGCGCGCTCTACGCGACGCACAGGGTTCTATTACTTCAGGCCTCGTTTCCCGGAGTATCGCAGCGTGATCATCGGTACGAACCCCATGCTCACTTTCGTCGGGCGAATGCCTCTGGCTGTGGAATTCTACAACCAGGAGCGACTGGGACACGAGTTTGAATTTGAAGGCCTCCGTTCACCTTTTTTTACCGCTGATTCCGAAGTTCCGGAGGGTACGGTGTATTCCCGTGGTTATTCAATTGCACTGAAGCAGAAGTTCTACAACGACATGAGCATTGGCATGTGGTACTTCGGACACGAGGTGCGATTGGCCAACGTCAGCTATTTCAACAACGTCAACTTCCCCCAGTCGCCAAACACATTGATAACCGTCAGCGCCTCAGAGCAGCGCGCCGAGTATGGTGTGATGATGGGAGTTCGACTGATGCAGCGCAACAACGGCGATGGGTTCACCATGGATGCCAGCATCGGGTATGACATCGGTTACCGGGTTTTTGATGTCGATCCATCCTCGGCGCAGTACTTCAGCGCGCAAAACATGAACAACTTCTCCCACAGCTTCCGTTTTGTACTCAACTTCGGCTATTCCATTTCCTTTGATGGACGGAGATAGTCCACGATCCCCGATTTATCTTGATACGCCCCATTGAACTGGTTCTCACCCCTGAAGAAGCATTTGACGAGGAAGTCTTTCAATCGGTGATTGCCCAAAAGGCACACCTGAAGCCCGGCCAGGGATTTCGCCCGATCAAGCGATCCATTGATGCCCGAAGCAGGAATGTGGTGGTGAGGCTTGCCGGGGAGATTGTTTCACAGGAAGAGGCCGTAGCACACCTGGGGTATCAGAAACCGAGTAGGGACGTTTCAAAAGCAAGTCAGGCAGTGATCGTCGGTGCGGGGCCGGCAGGTCTTTTTGCGGCCCTGAAGCTTATTGAGGCAGGCATTAGGCCCATTATCCTGGAACGAGGCAAGGATGTTCAGTCCCGGAGACGGGATATCGCCGCCATCAACAAAGAACATGTTGTCAATACCGATTCAAATTACTGTTTTGGCGAAGGGGGAGCCGGAACCTACTCAGATGGCAAACTTTACACCCGGAGTACGAAACGGGGAGATGTAAAAAGGATTCTGGAGATATTCGTTAGTCACGGGGCCAAGCCGGAAATCCTGTATGATGCCCATCCTCACATTGGTACCAACAAGCTGCCCCGGGTAATACAGCAAATTCGTGAGACCATTCAGCGCTGCGGCGGAGAGATTCGCTTTGAAACGCGCGTGACCGATATCGAGTATGGTAAAGGCAGGTGGACCGCGGTTCAGACAGCTTCAGGAGAGAAGATACCCGGAATCGCATGTATCCTGGCTACAGGCCATTCAGCCAGGGATGTCTTCCACTTGCTACATCGAAGGAATATTTCCATTGAAGCCAAGCCCTTTGCTCTTGGCTTGCGTGTCGAGCATGCTCAACAATTGATTGACCGCATACAGTACCATTGTGACACCGAACGAAATCCGTATCTGCCCGCATCGTCTTATTCCCTGGTTTCGCAGGCGAAATCGGGTGAAAAAGAAAGGGGCGTTTTTTCATTTTGCATGTGCCCCGGTGGTTTTATTGTGCCGGCAGCAACGGCTCCGGGTGAGGTAGTAGTAAACGGTATGAGTCCCTCGCGCCGCGATTCAAAATTTGCCAACTCGGGTATCGTCGTTGCCGTTGGCCTGGAAGACCTGAAGGACTATAAGGATCATGGGCCCCTGCAAGCCATGGCGTTTCAGATGGAAATCGAACAACATGCCTGTCGTGTGGCCGGGGGCAGTCAAACGGCGCCTGCTCAGCGATTGCTTGACTTTGTGAATGGAAAGGTTTCTTCATCCCTCTTGGATTGTTCATACCAACCGGGATTGGCTTCCGTAGACCTGGGTCATCTTCTTCCGAATTTCATAGCCGAAAGCCTTCGGCAGGGTTTCCGTAGCTTTGGTGCCAAGATGAAAGGGTACCTGACAAACGAAGCCCAGGTGGTGGGTGTGGAAAGCAGAACTTCATCGCCCGTCCGCATTCCCCGGTCAACTTCTACGTTGGAGCACATTCAGGTAGACCGTTTGTATCCCTGTGGTGAAGGCGCGGGTTATGCAGGGGGAATTGTTTCTGCCGCTATGGATGGAGAGCGGTGTGCAGAGGCCCTGATACGAAAATATGGCAAAGAGTAAGAAAACGGTGGTGCTGGGCGCCTCCACCAATGCGTCGCGTTATTCCTATATCGCCTCAGGAATGCTCCTCGAGCATGGTCATGAAATTGTGCCGGTAGGGATAAAGCGTGGAAGTATCTTCGGAAGAGAGATTCTTGACGTGAGGCAGTTCCCACTCATTCCCGATGTCGACACTGTTACCTTGTATGTGGGTCCGGCCAATCAGCAGGGATTGTTTGATTATATCCCGAAACTCAAGCCCAAAAGAGTCATCTTCAACCCAGGGACTGAAAATCCTTCCCTGGAAAAGGCTTTGAAGGAAAAGGGGATAGAGCCTGTCGAGGCGTGCACGTTGGTTATGCTCCGCACCCGGCAGTATTAGGGCTGGTCGTTGTCCATGTTGACGGCGGCGCTCATGCAGATGATCTTCCATTTGCCGTCTCTCTTCTCGAGCACCCTCAGTTGACTGGTTTCTTCGATGCGGAGGTTGTCGTCGCCATGTTCCTTGAAGCGCACATAGGCGCCGTTTCCGTAAACCCGTATTTCCTGCCAGGTGTAGGTTACCCGTGAGCGGGAGGGTTTCTGTCCCTTAAAGTACGACTCAAAGGTCTTTTCAATCGTATCCCAACCTTCAAGGTATTGTGTGCCTGACTTATCGGAGAAGAGCCAGTAGGCGTAGGGCACCGGCCACCAGGTGCTGGCCCAGGCCTCCTTGTCGACTCCCAGGTAAGATTCTGTCTCCTGCATGACCACGCGTTTGATGGCTTCTTTGTCGGATTCCTGGGCTAATGCCGGGTTGGCCGCAGCAAGCACCACAATCAGGAGGATGGCAAAATGGGACTTCATTGTATTGAAATGCATGAAACGTGGCGTAAGTTAGAAAATAATGAGTAATGCGCTTGATTTTGAGGGGTTTATGAAGTTGAAAACCATGACATTAGTCATCCGCGCCCTCTGGCACTCTTGTTACCTTGGGCTACCGTTGAGTTTAATCCAAATCGCACGACTATGCTAACCGATGAAAAGATCATCCGAATCAAGGACCTGCAGGTCCCGCCGGACAAGAAGATTTCCCTGAAAGACTATGCCACCAAGTACAAAGGGAAAGAGCT
>JAYRNL010000131.1:0-9052 GCA_041912235.1 Cyclobacteriaceae bacterium | reverse complement strand
GCTGAACGAGGTACGCCCGAAGAAACGTCTTACGTCGTTCGTCGAAGAGGAATACTTGGCCGTCCAACGTGGGTTCTCAAGGTCGTTACCGGCGCGGTAGTATGCGCTCTGGTGGGTCACCGGTGTTTCAAACGGAAGTCCCATCAGGTCATAGCTTCTCGGAACAAAGAACAGGTTGGCGAAAATGGATGAACCGGGACCGGCATTGGAGTTACCCGTTCCTGCAGAAATCGGAGGCGTTTTCTGATCGGTGGCTGCGTAGTTGAAACTGGTGCTGACACTGAATTTTTCAGTCACCTGGGCATTGAAGCCAATACCGAAGTTCAACTTTTGCAGGCTGTTATTCGGAACAAAGCCCTGATCCTCCAGGTAGCTCAATGAAGCGTTATAGCTGAGGTTGTCGGATCCGCCGCTAACGTTAAGGGAAGTGTTCGCTGAAAATCCATCTTTGAATACACCTTTGACGTTATTCGGGAACGCCTCGTACTTAACCTTTTTGCCCAGGTATTCCGGGAATTGGTTGCGGATGGCCGCAGGGGCGTTGCTCAGCGGGTGCGGGGTTGAGTCAGGTGAACCCAATGCGCCAAATTTCGGTCCCCAGTTACTGAAGAAGAATCCCCAGTTCTGGTCAAAGCCGTTACCGTAGTTGTTCTGGAACTCCGGCATGGAGGCGATTTGAGTTACAAAATACGTTTGGTTGACATTGATCTCCATCCGCTCCTTCTTCTTGCGGGCGTTCTTGGTGGTTACAATCATAACCCCGTTGCGGCCCTGTTCACCGTAAAGAACGGCAGCGCTAAGACCCTTCAACACGTCGATACGCTCGATGTTGTTGGGATCCAGGTCAAGGAAGCGGCTGGGGGTAGCCTGGTTACCACTGAGGAAGTCACCCTGGGCGTTGGTGCTCGAGTTAAACGGAACACCGTCCACAATCCACAGCGGCTGCTTGTTACCTGTAATAGAGGTGTATCCCCGTATTACAATGTTCGTACCCGTTCCGGAAACACCGCCTGTGTTGGTGATGTTCACACCGGGAATCTTACCCTGAAGGAGGCGGGCGATATCGCCTTCCGGCTTCTGGGCAACGATGTTACCGCCAACGCTCGTCACGGAGTAACCCAGTGCGCGCTTATCCTGCTGGATGGCTTGGGCTGTAACAACCACTTCGGTCAATTGCTTGATATCCGAAGTCAGGCCGGCATCAACAACAGACCGTTCACCGATTTCGACTTCTTGCGAGCCATAGCCGATGAAAGAGAATACCAGTGTTCCGCCCGCAGAGGGGACAGACAACTTGTAGTTTCCTTCGGCGTCGGTTACCGTACCGTTGGAGGTGCCTTTCAACACTACGTTCACTCCCGGCAAAGCACCTCCGTCTTCGGCAGAGGTAACCTTACCTGAGATCGTTCGCTCCTGCGCAAAGGCACTGAACGCAAAAGCAAACGCAGATAGTACGAGTAAAAACTTCCTCATAATATGTGGTTTAGGTTAGAAAGCACTAAAGTTAGAAAACGGTATTTCCAAACTAAAAACTCATTTGGGTTATTTTAACCGAAGGATAATATTTCAACAAATACTAACAAGAATGATAGTATTACTACTAATCCGATCGTCGCGAGATTTTCCGTTGATCGTGAAGGAGTTACCGGAGTTTAGAGGATCAGAATCGGTCCAACTCAAGATCACCTTATAATTTCGTTAGAAGACTTCCGGCCATGCGCAAGAGAAAACATCTTCCTGTAATCACCCTGGGGCGGTCGGATCGCGTCGACCTTCCTGACCTGGGATTGGAAAACATTCACGCTAAGGTTGATACGGGTGCCTACTCCTGCAGTCTTCACTGCAGCAGCGCTCGCGAGGCAGACGGCAAGCTGGAGTTCATTCTTCTCGATGAAGAACACCCGGAGTTTACCGGAATGCCCTTTGTGGTAAGGAAGTTCGAACAGCGCGAAATCAGAAACTCCTTCGGGGAGGCCGAGCTCCGCTATGTGATCAAGACGCGGATTCGTATTCATGGGCGGCTGATCCGGGCGGAATTTTCTCTCAGTAACCGCGGCAACCTCAAGTTCCCGGTTCTCCTGGGCCGGAAGATTCTCCGCCACCGGTTTCTCATCGACGTCACCAAAAAAGACATATCTTACCTGAACAAACTGCATTCGGACGGAATGCCTCCTCCCCTGCCATCAGCATGAACATTGCGATACTTTCCCGCGATTCAAAACTCTACTCCACCCGTCGCCTGAAAGAAGCCGGCGAAGCCCGTGGCCACAAGGTGGAAATCATCGATCACATGAAATGCATCCTGGTGATCGAGAAGAAGAACCCCATGGTATGGTACAATGGGCGCAAGCTCGACTACATTGACGCGGTCATACCCCGCATTGGAGCATCGGTAACCTTCTACGGAGCCGCCGTCGTAAGGCAATTCGAAATGATGAAGGTTTTCACCGCGGTGGAATCGCAGGCCCTTATCCGTTCCCGCGACAAGCTGCGCAGCATGCAGATTCTCTCTCGTGCAGGAATCGGGCTTCCCAAGACAATTTTTATGGACTACTCCCGCGATACGGAAGGGGTCATCGAAGCCGTGGGCGGAGCGCCCGTCGTGATCAAACTCCTTGAAGGCACCCAGGGACTCGGCGTTGTACTTGCAGAAAACAAGAAGGCGGCGCAATCCGTGATTGAGGCCTTCCACGGGCTGAAGGCCCGCATCATCATTCAGGAGTTTATAAAAGAGGCCAAGGGTTCGGACATCCGGGCTTTCGTGGTGGATGGAGAAGTGATCGGCGCCATGAAACGCCAGGCACGGGATGGTGAATTTCGCTCCAACCTTCACCGGGGAGGGCAGGCAACCGTTGTTAAACTCAGCCGCCAGGAAAAATCCATGGCCATCACGGTCGCCCGAAAGATGGGGCTTGATGTAGCTGGCGTGGATATGCTCCCTTCCAAAAGGGGTCCGCTCGTAATAGAAGTTAATTCCAGTCCGGGCCTGGAAGGAATTGAAAGCGCAACCAAGGTGGACATCGCCGGGAAGATCATTCAGTTCCTTGAACGCAATTCCGGCAAGAAGACGATACAGAAAGACAAGATCAATGCGTGACGTGTTCAGGGTATTAACCCATGGTGCATGAAAGAGGTGGTGATAGCCGGTGAACCGATTCGTCCTGGAGAATTCAAGGAGATCAACATCAACATCGCCCGCCTCCCATCGCGGACACAAATCGATACACCGATCTATGTCTACCGCGCACCCGAAGACGGGCCTACCCTTGCGCTCACTGCGGGAATGCACGGCGACGAAATCAATGGCATGGAAATCGTACGGCGGATCATAGATGCCGGACACCACAAGGTTACCCGGGGGACCACCGTGTGCATGCCTATAATTAATGTGTACGGCTTCCTTAACTATTCCCGTGATGTACCGGATGGGAAGGACGTCAACCGGTCGTTCCCGGGCAGCCGTAATGGATCCCTGGCTTCACGGGTTGCCTATCATGTTACGCATAAGGTGATCCCGTTCATCGACGTCGGCGTGGATTTTCATACCGGCGGCGCCATGCGCACCAACTATCCGCAAGTGCGGTGCGTCATGCAGGACGCGAAGAATGTAGAACTGGCAAATGCCTTCCACGCGCCCTTCACCATCGATGCGCCCTTCCGCCCACACTCGCTGCGTCAGACGGCCGCCAAGCACGGCAAGAACATCATCGTCTATGAAGGTGGTGAATCCCTCCGCATGGATCAGCAGGCGGTTGAAGAAGGAATTAACGGCACCCTTCGGTTAATGAAACACCTGGGTATGATCGATTGGGCGCCGGACATCAAGCAGGAGACAAGGATCATCTGGAACACCTCCTGGATTCGGGCGCGCACCGCCGGCATTTTTCACGCCCACGTTCAGGCTGGCGACCTTATCCATAAACATCAACTGGTGGGTGCCATTACGGATCCCTTCGGCGAATCGCATGAACAGATCAAATCACCGGTGACCGGCTACCTAATCGGCATCAATAACAATCCGGTGGTGAATGCAGGTGATGCGTTGATGCACGTGGGGATGGATGATTTCTGCCGCCTGCATGCGGATGACGAGTAACGGTGAACTGAACTGTGAACTGTTTACCGTTCACTCAAGGATCAGAAATCCGGGCAAGGGATAATCAACTTGTCCTTCGGCGGCTTACGTGGATTGCGTGTCGGCCAGGAATAAACGAGGCTGAATTCGTGCGCGCCTCCGCTGGCCGTGCCGAGTTTTGAAATGGTATAGTCGTAGCTATAGCCAATATTCAGTATGTCCTTTTCACCTTTCAGGGTAAGTCCGACGAGCAGCACAATGGATTCATTGTTCGCATATCCATTGACTGAATTAAATGGAATGCCCCGGTACCACGTTCCAATGATCAGCGGTTCGAACGTGTAATACAAGCCGACATCGGCCTGGCTGAAGGGCCCTTGTGAACGGTACTGGACAACCGGCGCAATGCTCCGCTCCCTGGGCCGCGCGAGAAATCCGGTTCCCATCACGCCGGGTTTGAAATAGAATTTCCATCCGCCGTGCACAGAGAATTTCCGATTGAGAATATCCTTTTCACCCAGAATGGATTGATTAGGTTCAGTGACATGGTGCAAGGCAAGGCCTAACCACGCATTCTGGGAAAAGAACAAACCGCCAAATGATAAATCAGGGAAGAAGGCGCTTTGTCCGGTATTCAACGACTCACCGGTCGGGTTAACGAGCTGCCCTGTACTGGGATCAAACTGATCGCCAAATTTCAGGTTGCTGAAATTGATGGACCGGTTAAATACAGCCACCTGCACCCCCGGACGAAAGGAGATATCTTTTGTCAATTGCAACTGATACGCGTACTGCAAGCCCAGGCTGATGGATTGCAAGCCCACAATCCCCACGTAATCCCGTGTCAGGATTGCCCCGACGCCACTGTTCTTGTCTTCAATGAAGAAATCGGCGTAAGCAGATATCGTCGTGAAGTTAGCATCGATCGACGGCCATTGGTTTCGGTAGTTCATCCCCACACGACCTTGTTGGGTCGACCCCGCGAAAGCAGGGTTCATGTAAAGTGGTGCCGCATAGAATTGAGAAAACTGGGGATCCTGGGCAGTTACCGAAAAGGAAATTGCCGGAATACATACGACCAGCAACCGGAGCGACCGGTACACCAAGCTGGGGTAAAGCAGTTTCCTCATTTGAGCAAAGTAAGTTGATTTGGGTCTCTTATGAAAGCACGCACACGCTGTTTACCTAACGACAAATTCGGTCAAAATATATACTTTCGTGATGTTTGATCGTTTTAGGTTTGCCATGGTAACTAAGAATCAGCAGGTTGGGCGATGGAGCGATTGAAAGTACCGCTGCGCATGCGTAAACAGTTCCTCTTCTTTCTTCTTTTCCTGGCTGGCTATTCCGGTTTTTCTCAGAACCTGGAGCGATACAATTGGTATTTCGGCAACTCCACACAGGCGATTCGCTTTAATCGCGTAACGCAGGTTCCCTCGCTGGTATCCAAGGCCATACCGTTTGGAACAGGGGGGAGTTCAACGGCATCAAGTCCCACCAATGGCAACTTACTTTTCTATACGGATGGCGCGAACGTATATGATGCGCTGAACCTCGTCATGCCCAATGGAAGCGGCCTTACCGCCAACACCGCTGCCAATCAACCCACTGCCATTTGCCCGGTGCCCGGACAGCCCGGCAAGTATTTCCTCTTTACCAACACAGCCAATTTCCCTGCCGGTGGGACCATCAGCGTGAGTGTGGTGGATATGGCGCAGTTTGGCAACGCTCCGTTTCCTACACCGGCGTTGGGTGATCTCGAGTCGAAGAATGTGGCGGTGCCCGGCTTGAACAACCGGGCAGAAGGAATGATCATTATTCCTGCAAGTAATGGGATAGATTTTTATCTGGTCACCCAACAGATCAACTCGCAAACCTATTCGGTCACCACCATCAACGCTGCCAGCTACACCGGCACCTATACCACCGTTTCGTTTTCAGGAATTGCGCTGCCCACGAGTGTGGCCAACTTCAGTTATCATGCCACTACCGGGCGCCTCGCCGTATCTCCCCAGGACACCAATACCGATGCCATCATCCTCACGTTTGACAACGCCACCGGAACGCTGGCGTTTGACCGGTTCATTTTCAATTCAGGACTTCCAACGTCTTCTAACCAATCGATCTACGACATTGAGTTTTCAACCACCGGAAGATTCCTGTACCTGTCTCGTTCCGGAGATGGCACGGTAACGCCCGATCTTCTTCAGTACGACTATGCCAATCCTGGATCAACGTTGCTTTCCATTCTGCCGGCACCCGTGTTCAGGAGTTACGGTTTGCAAATGGCTCCCGACAGCAGCATCTATCACCTCTACCAAAGTGCGGCTGCCGGTCCCTTTCTGCTTGGCCGCATCACCGACAGCGACAGCCTTGCCGCCAAAGTCATTTACACCACTTCCTTTCTGAGCCCTGCTTCATTCGACGGTACCCAGTTTCCCAATTTCGCCGCGCCTTCGCAGATCAACCTCACCGTTGACTTCACCTTTACGGGCACCTGTCAGAATAATCGCACCACCTTCTTTCCCAATGTCGTCCCCGCCGCTGATAGCCTGCATTGGGACTTTGCGGATGGATTCATTTCAAATGAGTGGAGTCCCGTACACCGATATGGTGCACCACAAACGTATGGCGTTACCCTGATTGCTTTCTACCATGGAAAAAGCCAGTCAACAACGAAGCCGGTCACCATTCAATCTTTTCCCCTGCAATTAGACCTTGTTCAGGACACGACAGCTTGCCGCAGCGAATTCCCTCCGCCCCGTGGCAGTTCCTCCCCCGTGCAGTTTTCAGTTACCGTGAAGGTCACTGGCGGCACGGCCACCACATTCGACTGGTCGAATGGCGATACGGGACCAAAGCTCACACCGGATTCCGCAGGATATTATTACGTCGTGGTTGGCGATGGTTCGGGCTGCACCACCTATGCAGGCACGAATGTGAAAGAGTACGGATTGCAGGATCAACGAAAAAACATCTGGTATTTCGGCAACAAGGCGGGCATCGACTTCAACCTGACTCCTCCTGTGCCGCTCTCCAACAGCGCCATGGATGCTCCGGAAGGTTGCGCGATTATCTGTGACCGGAATGGGAAAACGATTTTCTACACGGATGGAGACAAGGTTTACGACAAGACCGATACGCAGATCGCCGCAGGCATAGGCGGAGATCCCAGGGCCTCCCAATCCACCATCATTGTCCCGGTTCCCGGTGACGAAACACTCTATTATATATTCACCAACGAGGCGGTGAACGGTGGTTCGACCAACATGGTTCGGTACAGCCTGTTTGACCTGAAGCAAAACGCCGGCCTGGGGGCTATTGTACAACAAAGCCAACCCCTGTTTTCCAGGAGCACCGAGCGAATCACAGCAAGCGGCCGATGGTTGATTATCCATGAGATGGGAAACAACAGTTTCAGGGCCTACCCGATCACCGCGTCCGGCATCGGAAACCCGGTCATAACCGCCATCGGATCGGATCACAACACCAGCCCGCTGCAGAACTCGGAAGGATACATGAAACTGGGTCCAAATAATACGTTGGCCGTCGCACTGGCCAATCCAGGTACGAGCAATCTCCTTGAACTCTTCACCCTGGTGGATTCCAGCGGCGTGTTAATCAACTACCGGAAGATCGACCTCAAGGAACCGAATGGAGATGTCTATGGCGTAGAGTTCTCACCTGGTGGGAACAAAGTCTTTGCTACAGTCAATCAAAGCCTCGGGTCGTCGCATTTGTTCGAGTACTTCATAGACTCGATTGGCAACCCCTACTTCAAACAGAAGATAACCCAGCCTGCGCAGCTGGGAGCCATCCAGCAGGGGCCCGATGGCCGACTCTACGTCGCCGTTGACGGCGCAGGCAGCGATTTCCTGGGCACCATCCAGGCTGATGATGATACAACACGGTTCTCCTCCTTCACCCTCAATGGCTTTGGACTTGCCGCCGGTACCAATTCCAGGCTTGGCCTCCCCAATTTCATCCAGCAGATTTCCAATGCGACCGGAGGACCTACGCTGGATTTCTCCGGCATTTGCCTGGGTACACCCACGCGCTTCATCGGAACACCGACCGACGCTATCGATAAGTTCTTCTGGACATTGGGAGACGGAACCACCGTATTGGATAGTTCCACCGTGACGCACACCTATCCATTGCCGAACACCTACCTGGTGAGTATGAGGCTGACCAACCGTTGCGGTCTGGATACAACATTGACAAAGAACGTGAAGATTGTTCCGCCACCGGCGCCCCCCACCATCCCCGGAGCAGCAGCACTTTGCAATGGTCCCGTAACGCTGGATGCCAACACCGGAAACATTCCAGGTTTAACTTACTTGTGGACAGGCGGCGCCACTACTCAAACGCTGATTGTGAGCGAGCAGTCGATTATTTCAGTGACGCTAACGGATACCAATGGATGCACGTCTGCAGGAACCAGCCTCGTGGCTGACAACCGGCCCCAACTCGATTTGGGGCCTGACCAGACGTTGTGTCAAAATTCGTTTACCTCAGCCCTCAACGCACAGAATCCGGGCGCTACCTACAATTGGACAGTGACCGGCCCCAATGGAGGAGGCACAACGTCGGGCCAGAGCCGCGCGCTGTTGACAACCAACCCTGGCGTTGACAGCTATACGGTGGTCGTCACGGATCCTGTGACGCTTTGCGCTGTCACAGAAAACCTCCAGGTGACCATTGTCGCTTCACCTTCTTTCACGTTGTCGGGCACCAACCTCACCGGCTGCAATATGGCCACGCCGGATGGTACGCTGACCGTACAAATCCTCACCACGGCACCACCTACGGGTCCCTACTCCTATTTTATTACGGGACCGGGTGGATTCAACCAGCAGGGGATTGATCAGTTGGCCCCCTCAACAGTCAATATTAACACGCTCGACGCAGGAGTCTACTCCGCGATACTCAACGACCAGATTTCCGGATGCACGATTTCTCAGTCGTTTGGTTTGT
>JAYRNL010000130.1:0-5918 GCA_041912235.1 Cyclobacteriaceae bacterium | reverse complement strand
GGTGAAGCAGGAGTTCATAAACGATGACGCAGCAAACCGGCTGATTAATCAACCCATGCGCGGTCCCTGGAAGATCTGATACCATGCTATCCATGAAACGAATTCAATACCTGTTCCTGCTTCTGTTTCTCGCCGCCACAACCGGGCTTGCACAGGACAACAGAACCACAGAAACCCGAATTGCCGACGCGCTTGCTTTGCTCCCGGCCAAAGATGCCGCTGTGGCCGCCGCGGCCTACGCCGAACTCATGGCCCTTGATGATGTGGGCTTGAGTCTCGTGATGGAGAAAGTGCGACCCTCAGGCGTTCCCGCCGGGGTTCCTTTCCGCTATGCGGTTGCCCTATTGGCACAGCAAGCGACCACGAAGACGGACATTGCCCGGATTGAAAATGCCCTGATGAGCGCACTGTCCAAATCCCCGAGAGCGGAAGTGAGCCAATATTACCTGTACTACCTGTCGCGCCTGGGGACTAATCAGTGCGTATCCATGATTAAGGCTCTGCTGAACAATGATTCTCTCGCCGACCCCGCCATTGGAGCGCTTCAGGCCATTGGCACTCCCGAGGCGTTGCAATCCCTGAGGACTGGTCTCTCCGGCCAAACCCAGAAGGTGCAAGTCAGGATTATTCAGGCACTGGGGCAACGAAGGGATGCAGGTTCAGTAGCCGTTCTAGCTCCACTGGCCAAATCACCTGACGTGTTGATCCGGAAGGAGGCCCTGTGGTCGCTTGCTTTGATTGGTGATCCATCGTCAGAAACCGTTCTGCTTGACCAGGCATCGGCTGCGGGATTCAAGATGACCCCTGTTAAAGAAATGGATGCCTTGATCCAGTATATGAACTCACGGGCTGCCCTGGGAGGCCCAACAGCCAACCTCAGGAAAAGAATTCTTGAAAGCACGCTGGCACCGGAGCAACAGCATTTTCGTCTGGCGGCATTAAAGGATTTGGTTCGGGAATCACCATCGACATCGCAGCCTGCCTTGGCATCCGAACTTGACCGGTTTGATGAAGGCTATCGCCGCGATGTACTGGACATTGCCGTCCGTGCGGCAGCCGTTCCTCAAAACCGCGAAAGGTGGATCAAATTGTACAAGAAATCCTCCGGCGACAAGCAAGCAGAAATTCTCGGCATGCTGGCCCGGGCCAACACGGAAGATACTTTTGTCAACCAGCAGATTATCCCGGCGCTCGAATCCGGGAATCCCGGGGTCCGCATCGCCGCCTTGCGCGCCCTGGCAGCAACGCTAAAGCCGCAATTTGCTGGAGCTATTGGCAGCTTCCTTTTCAAGACCAACATTACCAAGCAAGATCGTGACGAGGCGGTGACCTCGTTTTTGCAGTTGGCCGAACCGGAACAGGTGCGCGGGCTTGTACGCATGGTTCGCCCCAATCAAACCGAGGCGAACGTGGCGGTGATTAACATTGTATCCGCCCGCAGAGATATTGACGATGCCGGCTTTATAGTCGCCCACACTTACACGCCCAATCCGGCCATCCGGGCTGCCGCTTTCTCCGCCTTGCCCAATGTGGCGTCGCCGGCCCTTCTGCCGCAGTTGTTGGCGATGCTAAAGACGGCCAGCTCGCCTCAGGAAATTGCGCCGGTGCAGCAGGCGCTGATCGCCATTGCAGGGCCTGAAACTGCTCCCGCTATTCTTCAGGCGACTTCCGACCATAAGATTCGTCTGTTGCCCGTGCTGCCATACCTGAAAGATGCGCAGGCCTTGAAAACAGTGAAGACCTCCTTTGAGCAGGGGAGTGGGGAAGAGCGTGAACTGGCATTTGTTGCACTTACCAACTGGCAAAATGGGGACGCCATACCCATCCTGATTTCGATTTTGCGGCAAAGCAACAAGTTATACCACCCGCGCGCTTTTGCCGCATACGTGCGACAGACCATGGACACGAGCTGGCCGGCTGATCAAAAACTGCTGAAGCTGCGGGAAGCCTTTCCGCTTTCGGTAACGACCGACGAGAAGAAGATGATCCTGCGTGAGGCCGGCGGCCTTCGAACATTTCTGTCATTTTCCTTTGTTTCATCATGGCTCGATGATCCTGAGCTTGGCGCAACGGCAAGTCGAGCCACGATGCGACTTGCCCTGCCGACAGCTGATGCGCAGCCTGGCCTTACCGGAAGGGAAGTCCGAAAGGCGCTGGAGAAAGTAATGGAGGGCCTGACGGGACCTGACAGCCAGTATGACCGTATTGATGTGAAAACATACCTGGACCAGATGCCCTACGTGATCGGTTATGAGCCGCTGTTCAATGGCAAGAACCTTGACGGTTGGCAGGGACTGGTGGAGAACCCGATCGCGCGTGCAAAGATGACGAAGGATGACCTTGCCAAGAAGCAGGCGGTTGCCGATTCCAAACTTTCGGAAAGCTGGTCGGTAAAGGATGGAATGATTTGCTTCACCGGAACCGGTGATAACCTGTGCACCAAGCGCCTCTTTGGTGATTTTGAAATGCTTGTGGACTGGAAAATCAGCAAGAACGGAGACTGCGGCATTTATCTGCGGGGGTCGCCACAAGTTCAGATATGGGATACGGCGCGTGTCGATGTGGGCGCCCAGGTGGGATCGGGAGGTTTGTATAATAACACGGTCAACCGCAATCCGCTCGCGGTGGCTGACAATCCCATTGGCGATTGGAATACACTGTTTATTCGAATGGTGGGTGAGCGGGTTACGGTTTATCTCAACGGCATTCTCGTCGTGGACAATGTAGTCATGGAAAACTACTGGGACCGCAAGATTCCCATCTTCCCTGAAGGGCCCATTGAATTGCAGGCGCATGGCACGGAATTGGCGTTCCGCAATGTGTACGTTCGCGAATTGAATAAGCCGTACCAATTGAGTGCGGAAGAGAAGCAGCAAGGCTTTGGGATCTTGTTCAATGGAAATGATTTGTCGGGTTGGGTGGGCAACAAGACGGACTATGTGGTGGACGATCACGTCATAGCGATTTACCCTACGGGGAGAGGGAAGGGCAACCTGTACACCGAGAAAGAATACAGCGACTTTATTTTTCGCTTCGAATTCATGCTCACACCAGCCGGCAACAATGGATTGGGTATACACGCGCCCCTGGAAGGAGATGCCGCTTATGTGGGCAAGGAAATACAGATATTAGACGATGGTCATCCAGCCTACGCGAACATTCAGCCGTACCAGGCTCATGGGTCAGTTTATGGTATCATACCGGCTAAACGCGGATACCTCCGGCCCACCGGGGAGTGGAACCGGGAAGAAGTCGAGGTCAGGGGTGACAAGATCAAGGTGACGTTAAACGGTACCGTAATTGTGGATGGGGATATGAAGAAGGCTTCTGAGAAAGGAACCATGGACAAACTAAACCATCCCGGGCTTCAGCGGCATTCCGGGCACATAGGATTTCTGGGACATGGGTCGGTGGTGAAGTTCAGAAATATCCGAATCCTTGACATAGGGAGAAAGTAACTAGGGCGCGTACTCGCTTCGCTCACGGTAAGTGCCCATCAAGCGGTCCCAAAACGTGAAATATAGCCCGTAGTTTCCTCTTACATACTCATGATGCAGGTTGTGATTGGTGGCCGTGTTATGCCATTTGCCAACGCTGCTTTTCCGGAAACCAAGAGGAAATGTCTCATAGCCCAGGTGACCCATCACACTGATCAAGGTCATGTAGTTCAGGAAAATGATAATGGCTGCAGGGTGAGCCGGTATCGTGAATACAATAAGCGGCATAATTCCCGCGGCCACAAAAGCCTCCAGGGGATGGAATGAAAAGGCCGCCCAGGGCGTGGGATTCACCGATCGATGGTGGGTTTGATGAACCACGGAGTAAATGCCTGGCAGGTGCAACATTCGGTGGGTCCAATAGAAGTACGCATCATGAAGCACGACCATCATTAGTATACTGCCGATGAAATAAGTAAGGCCATATTCATTCACATGGCTATAGATCATGGTCATTCCTGAATCCCAACAGGAGAAAATGATCCAACTCACGCCGCAATAAATGAGCAGGGTGGTGAAGGAATAAAGAATCTCATGGCGAACAGCGCTTTCATAAGGCAGATCAGGTTGAATCTTCCAGGGTTGTGCTGACCGCCTTCGCCACACATAGAAGATGAGGTAACAACTGCCCGCGAAAAAAATATAGCGAGTGAAGATTCCCACGGCATCTATAGGCCAGTTGTAGAAGCTGTCGAATTCTTGCATGGAATATCAATTTTGCCAGAGACCCGCCGTGATGACTCCCCCCGTGCCAAAACTGCACAGCAGTACCTTCTTTCCTGAAATTTCCCGCTTGACGGAGTCCAGGGCAATCCCCACGGAAGCCGCGCCACAATTGCCCGTCTGCGCCGATACGTCTACGAATTCGATTGGGTACTTGGAGAACACCTTCTTGAGGTGGCCGAGGATATGCGGATTGACTTGGTGAAGAATCATCATGTCCGGCTCCGTGGACTCCCTGACAAATTCGAGGTAAAACCGTTCGGCTTCCCGGATCAGTTTTAAGGCGAGCAGGTTGTTCAGCCGGAGCCCAAGGTGTTTCCGGGGATCACCCGGGAGCGAGGCTTGTTCACGGGCTATGATTTCATCGGCATCATGGCCGAGGTTGATGGTCACCACTTCGGAAAGGCCCTTGTGCTGTCGGGACTTGGCATGGATAAGCTGATTGTCATTGGTTTCCCAGGTGATCAGGCAACTGTAGGAACCGTTGCCGAAGATCCGGTTGATCCGGGCTGATCGGGAGGTGGCCTTTCTGGCCGCGTCAGCCTGGATGACCAGCGTGGGTGAATGGCTTAGCTGTGTCAACTGACTTCCGAGAATCAGGGCCGAGACACCGCCTGCGCACCCCTGAACGATATCGATGGCATGTGTATCCGACAATTGATCATGAAATTGTTCTTTCAGCATTTGACCTATTGACGGAGCCAGGCTGTCCGGGCAGGATGTGGCCACGATAAGGTGCCCGATCTTCTTTTGCTGCTCGATCAATGGCCGTGCGGAAGCTATCGCCAGCGCGAGGACCTGCCTGCGTATTTCGGGAAGGTCTCTTCCATCGGCGAATTCACAATAGCTGTGCATTTCTTTCAGCGTGACACCCATGGCATTAATTTGAAAATGAAGCAAAGGAATGACAACCCCGGGTCTGGAGCTGCGAAATCAATTCGTCCAGGTTAGGCGATAGTGCGCTGCCTTTCTTTTCTTGACAAAAGGGGCATGCGTGAAGGTCTCCGTCGGTGTCTACATAGAGATTCCGGTTGCCACCGCTAAAGCAACCAACGGTTCGCTGATGATAGCCATGATAGGTCACAATGGGGAAATCCGCAAAGGCGGGATCGTAGTTCATTTGAAAGTAAAAGTCTTCGAGAACCCGGTGGTGATTAGTATCAAGACTCACCGACTTTCCTGCATAATGCCCGACGGCCTTTGGTTCAAGTACCTGGATAAACGACACACCCATTTCCTTCGCCAGCCTGGCATAGGCAAACAGGTGTTCCCGTTCAGCGAACGATCGGGTTACACACAGGGATAAGGCGGTGACCAGGTTGGCTTCGATGGCATTTTTGACGGCACGTTGGGCCCAGTCGAAAGAATTCTTCATCCCTCTGAACCGATTATGTTCTTCCGGATCATAGTGATCGAGGCTTACGACCACGCCGGTAAGGCCCGCTTGTTTGAGGAGACGGGCATTTTCATAACTGAGGTTAAACCCGGAGGTCAGCACCCAGAAGTCTGATTTCCTGTGCGCTTCGTTAACAATTTCTGCTATGTCGGAAACTCGCAGCATGGGTTCTCCGCCCGAAAGTTGAATTTGAGTCGCGCCCATCCGTTGAAATGACTTAACCAGCTTTCGAATGTCCTCCTTGAGGAGCCGTTCCTTGCCATTCAGACTGTCCCATTCGAAGCAGTGCTCGCAGGCAAGTG
>JAYRNL010000129.1:0-20833 GCA_041912235.1 Cyclobacteriaceae bacterium | reverse complement strand
GGCCACCCCGTCAAACACGGTCTGCCCCTGGCTGTTGGTCATCGTCACGTAGGACCTTCCGGGAGCGGTGACCGTTAACTTATCGTCGACCGGGTTGGGATAGGATTTTGTGGCAGGCCGGGAATCTTCAACGCCCAGTACCAGGTTGCAGTCGGCCCATGGTGCCCCTTCCACCGGTTCGCCGGGCGTCAGAATCTGGCCGTCAAAGCCGGCAAAGTTGCTTGGGTATTTAATCATCCGGAAGATAGGCCTCGGCACATAAGCGGGGTTGGTAGTAAAATCCGTGCGGGCGATTATTCCATTGACGGTCACCGGGCTTTTGTATTGCCAGATGATGTGATTCGCCGGCGTCACTTCAAAGGCAGTTCCCTGCACGGCCGAGCCAATGAAGAGATTTCCGTTGGGCAGCATCTGCCCGCTGCTCATGTTCCTTGAGTATAAGCTGCTCGGAGGATTCCCCATGTAGATCATGCTTGGCGCGTCAGGTCCAAACTTGTTTCCAGACTTTGAATAGTTGCCATTGACGTCAACGGGAGGCACAATGATCTCAACGGACGAATAGGATCGCGTTGGGCCATTGTTGAAGTACATGATCCTGCCTTCCTGGGGGAGACCTTTGGCGATCCAGTGCGTGTGATGTTGGCTCAGCAACTTGGTATCGGCCGAAGTTCCCTGACGGTAAGCCATCGGGTTACCCCATCGGTACAGGATGTCTCCGCCTTTTCCATACCGGCCCCCTGTATGGCCAGCCGATTCCGCCTTGGTGGTACTGTGGTCGATGATCCAGATCTCATTAAACGTGAAGGCGGATATCATGATCTGGTCCAACTGTGGATTGTAGTCGATGGCGTTGACGTGAATCCAGTCTTTCTGGCCGTCAATGGTGAAATTGATATCGATCAGCTCAGGATGATCACCGACTGAACCAAAATCGGCTTTGGTATTGTCGAAGTCCTGGATGGTGTGATCCCAGGCATGCCATTCCCAGACGATCTCACCGCCATTGGGAACAAGGGGACGAACCTCCACAAGATGGTCGGGCCACAGCTGGTTGTCGGGGAGTTTTGCTGGATTTCTACCCTTGGCGATCGCTTCGGCCGTTGATTTCTTTTCCCAGGCCAGGATCAGGATGTTGCCATTGGGCAATACAGCTACATCATGGTGCTGCCGCACCAGGTCGGTATTGTAGGCATACGACCAGATTACCTTGGAATTCCAGTCGAGGATTTCCACCCCGCCGCCGGACCCGCCTCCGCCATCAATCACGTTGTTTACTAAGAGATTGGTTCGCACCAGGGTTCCATTGGTTTTCAGGTAGATGGTGTGAGCCGCGGCATACTGGCTTGTCCATGTGTTTACCACGCGACCGCAGCCGTCGACCAGGTAGGCCTTATTGTAGTTCGTCGGGTTGTAGAGCATGTATCCCTCCTGGATTCCGGGTTCAATGAGCAGCGGGCCGGAGATCTTTTGGGCAGGCAAAGCCAGGGTCGTCAGCAGCAGACAGGAGAGTAGAATTCCTCGCATAGGTAGTTCAGTTCGTATCAGGGTTTAGGTGCAGCAATTTAAATGATTATCCCTTCGGGTAGGTAACCTACAGAATTTTTGCCTGCCGGAGCGCAACCGTTCTGGCACCACCGCGTAAAGATTAGCTTTGCTGACTATGAAAATTACCCCATTTGGTACCGAAGAGGAAATTCTGGAGGTTGTCGACGGCTTCAGGGCCCGCAGCCTCCCCAAGGAGAAATGGACACATCAGGCTCACCTGGTCACCGCGCTTTGGTTTCATGTTCACTACAGCCCCCTGGAGGCCATCTGTTACCTGAGGTCCGGAATCATTGAGTACAATGCGTCGGTAGGAGGAAAGAATACTCCCGCGGATGGCTACCATGAAACGTTGACCCTATTTTGGTGCCATACGATCCGTGACTTTGTAGCGGGCCACGCGGGGCTCTCCCTGGTTGATCTCGCCCAGCGCTTCCTGTCCAGTGAGATGGCGTCCAAGGAATACCCGTTAAAATTCTACACCCGCGACAGACTCTTTTCCCTCGAGGCAAGAGCTACCTACATTCCCGGGACCTGACGCCAAACGGTCTTACCGTTGCGCGACCCACGCCGCATGCTTCCGGGTGAAATAGTACAGCGACCCGGCCATGAGCAACGTGCCCGCGGCGGAGAGCACATAACCCACCGAAATGAAAAAGTCGAGCCAACTCAGGTTGGCGTGGCCGAAGTTCTTATAAAACAACACGCCCACACTGCCAACGTATCCGCAACTGTCCGCCAGGTTGATAAGGAAGGCCACCGTGCCAGCGTAGGTAAAGGCGGCCAGGAGCCGGTCAAAGAAGATGCTGTTGAACTGGATGTAGCCGAAGTACAAGCCCATGCCCACCAGGGTCATCCATACCGGGGCGGAGATGAGATGTTGTTGGAAAAGCAGGGTGCTGATTCCCGTGAGCACCATGCCGAAGATGACCATCAGGTGATTGATGATGAGCGCCTGGCGATTGTTTTTGATCACCATCAGCACGGCGATGGCAACGAGTACCACGATGGAGACAGGGGTCTCGGTTTGCGTGAATATTTCAGGCTTATCCCCGTAGCCGAGCGAAACCCAGATTTCCTTGGAGAAATTGTCGCGGAATTCCCGAAAGACTGTCAGCATCGCGTAGGATAGAATGAGGAGCACGAGCCCGGGGCCAAACGTTCTGACAAAGTTCATCCGCTCCTGACCCGACATGGGCTGACGTTTGGTTCTCAAGGCTTCATCTTCAGCCGAAGGGGGCGGCAATTTGTCGATGAGCCAAAGGAAAACGAGCAGGGGACCAAAAAACAATGCCGCGGACGCAAAAGGCATCCAGAACTCAGACACTCCCCAGTCGCGCATCACCAGCCCGCCGATGGTCTTCGCAAAGCCTGCCGAAAAGATGAAACTCACGGAGAGGCTTGCGCCCAGGACCTCGGTGCTGCGGCGGCCTTCGAGGTAGCCAAAGACAAGACTCCAGACCATGCCCAGCGGCAGGCCGTTGAAGAAGAGAAAGATCAGGTTGGCCGGAGCGGGTGTGATGGCGAAGAAAAACCAGGACACGGACGCGATGGTCACCATGATCAGGATTCCCCGTGTCCGGTAGGTTGACTTAAGCTCGGATACCACTTTGATGCCAATGAACTTAGATATCAGGTAACCGATCACCTGGAAGGTGACCATCAGAATTTTGAAGTCAATGCCCCAGTAGGTAAGGCCCTCGTAGGTTGCCACGCCAAACGTTTTGCGCAGCGCGAAGATGCACGTGTAAAGACAGAACGATACCACGGAAGCATAAAGCGCAAATGAGAACGGGTTGGCGCGCTTCAGCCAGGTGGTGATGGGATGTTCGTGCATTGCAGAAATTGAGCTGCCTAAAGTAAATCATTTTTTACATCTTCGTTCCGTTAAACCCGCCTGTCATGAGAGTGATCTTGTCCTTGTTGTTGTGGTTGATCTCCGTCAACCTGTTGGCCCAGCCATCCCATGCTGTCCTGGTAACGCTCGACGGTTTTCGGTGGCAGGAGGTCTTCACCGGCGCCGACAGTTCGCTGATGAGTCAGCAGAAATCACTGAAGGATGCGAAGGTGAAGGAGAAGTACTGGCGCCCCGGGGCCGCCGACCGGCGCAGTGCATTGATGCCCTTCTTGTGGCATACCGTCGCGAAAGAAGGGCAGGTGCATGGCAACCGGCTCATCGGCAGTCAGGCGAACGTCACCAACACGATGTGGTTTTCCTACCCCGGCTACCAGGAGATTTTGTCGGGCTATGCCGACGATGCCCGCATTACCAGCAACGACAAATTGTACAACCCGAATGAAACGGTGTTGGAGTTCATTAATAAACAACCGGCCTTCCACGGAAAGGTGGCTGCGTTTACCTCATGGGATGTGTTTCCCTACATAATCAATGATCAACGAAGCGGCGTCTTTGTGAGCGGGGGTGAGGCGCCTGCCAAGTCCGGGCCGCTGACCGACCGCGAGGTGCTCTTGAATCAGCTCATGGCTTCAACACCCAACATGATCCCCGAGGTCCGGCTCGACGCCTTCACCTTTTACCTGGGCCTGGAGTACATGCGCAAGAACAAACCGAGGGTGATGTACTTTTCTTTCGATGAGACCGATGACTTTGCCCATGCAGGAGAATACGCCGCCTACCTCAATTCCGCCCACAAGACCGATCAACTTCTTTCCGAACTGTGGGCGTACTTGCAATCCGATCCTTATTATAAAGGAAAGACGACCCTGATCATCACCACCGACCATGGGCGTGGCCCTGGTCCAGACGACTGGAGGAGCCATGGAGCAAAAATCAGCGGTGCCGACCAAATCTGGATTGCCATGATGGGCCCCGGCATTTCACCGACCGGCGAATCAACGTCCGGACAGCGGTACCAGAACCAGGTGGCGGCCACCGTTGCTGCTTGCGTCGGACTGAAATACCCGCAGCCAAAGGCCGGCGTGTCATTAATAAAGTAGAGCCGACTCAGTCGGCCTTGGTTGTCACTACTTCCGGTAATCCAATGCCGGCTTGCGATCACCGATCAGTGCTTCGTACACAAAGTTGTCTCCCCGCTTGCGCTTGAATTCCGCCCAGGCTCCTTCGATCGTGGCCGGTGTTGAAAACAGGTCGATCGCTGTCAACGCCATGGTCTTGGCTGCCACCATCATTCCTTTCGATCCGATGGAAGTTCCGCCGGCGGCAACAGCCTGCCAGCTGTGGGCGGCGGTGCCCGGAACCCAGGTGGCTGTACCCAATCCCACCGTAGGTACCACCCAGCTTACATCGCCTACATCGGTCGACGCCGACCCATCCGTGGTGCGGAGCGGCTGAATCACAGCCGTGGATTCGAGGGAAGGCAGCTGATCGGAGTTGAAGGTCTTCTGGATCTTCGCAGCGAAGTCTTTCTCCTCAGGGGTGTACGTGTATCCACCCACCACCCGCAGGTTGGCGTCCATCACTTTGGCCAGCGTTTCATTACCGAGCAATTCATGAACACCACCGGTAATTTCCACCTCCATACGGGTGTCGGTGCCCATGGCTGCTCCCTTGGCCGCGCGTTCGATGCGATCCCAGATCGACTTCACGTTATCGCGGCGCGGGTTGCGCACATAATAATATACTTCAGCGAAAGCGGGCACCACGTTCGGGGCCTCACCGCCTCGGGTGATTACGTAGTGAATTCTTGTTTCCTGGGGCACGTGCTCACGCAGCATATTCACCATGACATCCATGGCCTCGACGGCGTCCAACGCAGACCTTCCCCTTTCCGGAGCGGCAGCCGCGTGTGAGGCTTGTCCATAGAACCGAAACTTGCCGGTCTTGTTGGCCAACGACGATCCGTAGCCGGCGCTGTTGGCCGAACCGGGATGCCAGTTGAGGACGATATCAACATCGCTGAACAATCCTTCGCGGACCATATACACTTTGCCTGAGCCTCCCTCTTCCGCGGGCGTACCGTAGAAGCGGATCGTGCCGGCCTTCTTGTTGGCGATGAGCCAGTCCTTGACGGCGATGGCGGATGCCGCGGAGGCAACGCCAAAGAGGTGGTGCCCGCAGGCGTGACCGGCAACCTGGCCGGGTATTGGTTTCAGTTCGGGCACAGCCATCTGGGCTACACCCGGCAGCGCATCGAACTCGCCCAGGATGCCGATCACGGGCTTGCCGGAACCATACGTTGCCGTAAAGGCCGTAGGCATCCCGGCCACATTATCCTGGACGGTGAACCCGGCGTCTTTCAACAGCTGCTGCAGCAGGGCGCTGCTTTGTTTTTCCTGGAAGCCCACTTCGGCATAATCCCAGATCTTTTTGGCGGCGGCGGCGTATTGTTCGCCCTTCGAATCTATGGCTTTGATGACCTCTTGCTTGGTTTTTTGCGCCTGTGCCGTCAAAAGTATGAACAGGCTGCTCGCGAGAATAAGGATGCGCTTCATGGGGTTTGGATTAGCTGTGTCAAACATAATCCAAATCCGGAAAAAGACAGTTAGGCCTTACAGGAATGGCTGTCGTGCCTGTCCGGCTGAGTGGCTTTGCTGCGGTACCGGCTTGACCGGGGCCACTCGTTTCTCAATGCGGTATACAATGACAAGCAAAAGGAAGATGATGAGAATGATCAGAAAATAAGTGAAGGCCCGCATGATTTTCTTCATCCGCATTTCCCGTTCGTGCTGCTGCAGCACCGCGCCATAATTGCGGAACCGGTCGGCCCCGTGGCTGGTCATCTTATGCCGGCGCAGTCGTATCTCGTTCCTACTCATGGTATTTCATGTTAATCCTGAATTGCTTTCGAAGCTGATCCAAGGCCCGGTAGGTCCGCATTTTGGCGCCACTCTCGGTGATGTCCAGGATGAAAGCAATTTCACGGAAGTCTTTGTCTTCAAAAAAACGCAACTCCAGCACATGCAGCATGTCCGTCGGTAAGTCCTTCAGGTAGGTGAGCATCCGCTGGATGAGCTCTTCCTCCTCTTGCTCCGTACCCCTGTTGGATTGCTCAACAAGTTCCCTGACCCTGGCCTCTTCGATGCTGAAGACCATCTTGCCTTTCTGACGTCGATAGTATTTGTTCACCTCGTTGGCAGCAATCTTGTAGAGCCAGGCCGAGAAGGGGAAGCCCCGGAACTGGTACCGGGAGAGATTGTTCAGCGCGTTGACGAACGTTTGGGACGCCAGGTCGCCGGCTATATCTTCATCGCCGGTTTGGCGGAGGATATAGTAGTAGATTCTGTCGAAGTTCGCTTCGTACAATTCGCCAAACGCCCGGGGGTCGTGCTTCGATCGCTCGATGATCGCCTGCTCCAGCCGTAGGTCCTCTTCCCGCATGGTTAGGTGGATCTGTTGATATAATGCCGGTTTTCAAAATAAGACACAGGGTTCAGGCCCGGCTTTGAATCCCGTATGTTGAGGTAACGTATTACCTTCGAATATCCGGATATTGAGGAACGCAATGCAACGGGGAAGGAAAATTCTGCTGCTGGCGGGCTTGCTGGGGTCTTCGTTGATGAGCCGATCCCAGGATCATGCCCTCCAGCAGTATACCGCGGTCGACGGGTTGCCCCAGTCGCAGGTCAACGCCATGGTGGAAGACCAGTTCGGCTACCTGTGGATAGGGACTTCCGGGGGGGGATTGGCCCGATTCGATGGGCGCGAATTTGCCGTATACACCACCTTCGACGGACTCCTCAGTAACCTGGTCACTTCCCTCTTCATCGATTCCCGCGGCGTCATCTGGATCGTGCATCCCCAGGGTATCACCCGGTACGATGGATTGACCTTCAGAAAGTTCCAACCCCAGGCCTCCGCGGAGGGCATGAAGCGCATACGACGCCTGGTGGAATACCAGGACACCGTATTCATCATCTCGAACCCCGGCCTGATCGGCAAGATTTATCATGACAGCATCTACAGCTGGTCGGGCAGGATAGCACCGGGCAAGACGATCTTCTTTACGCACGTCACCGCCCGCAATGTTCCGTGCTTCTACCTGAACGACAGTTCCTTCCTCGTTCCTTCTGAGAAGGGGTATACGCGGATTCCGCACGGAAAGACGTTCAATACCGCCTACAACATGTACAACTACGGTCCGGAGGTATGGCTCGAAACCGACAAAGGAACCTTCGCCATGGATTTGACCCATGGCACATTTTCTCCCCGTCGGAAAATGATTCAGCGATATGTGATCGGCTACGACAGCCTGACCGCCACCTATTGGACCCGCGATGAGCGCACCTTGTTTCGCGAGCAAGTGGTCCGTGACAAGCTGGTGACCGACACCATTCTTCGGGACGTGCCCATTACCCAGGTGCTTCTTGACAAGGAAGGCAACGCCTGGCTGGGAAGCGCGGGCAAAGGACTCTACCGCTACTACGCCAAAGATTTTGACAAAGTCGCCGGGGTGACGCGAAGAGTGATGGCGGTAGCCACTGATCAGGAAGGCAATACCTGGGTCGGTGGCGAAGGACTTCTCCGCTTGCGCAACGGCAAGGCCTTCCCTTACACCTTGCCCAATGGCGATGACGACGGAGTCAGAACGATTACCGTTTCATCGGAAGGCGTGGTCTGGGTAGGATCATTTTCAGGTCTCGGGAAATACGATGCGCAGCGTGACCGATTCACCTGGTACAATCGCGAACATGGACTCACCAGCGCCTATATCACGGCCCTGGAATACGATGATCAAAATCGCCTGTGGATCGGAACGACCGGTGGCGGGCTCAATCGGTATGATGGCAAAGGTTTTTATCCGGTAACGTCGCAGGGGGTAAAGAACGTGGCCTCACTGCTGTACCTGAAGGCCTTGTCCTCCTTATTTATAGGAACAGAGGTCGGCTTATATGTTGTGGACGGTGAGCGTGAACTCCGCCAGATTCCGATACCCCAATTTCAAAATACCACGATCCTCTCCATGGCGGCGTACCGCGACTCCTTGCTGGTAACCGGGTCGGGGGGCGCGGGTGTCGCCATTATCGATCCGCGCCATGCCACCCAGACATTCATCGGCCCGCGGGAAGGATTGCCTTCCGGATTTGTGTTCTTTGTCACCGTAGACGAAGACGACCGCATATGGATCGGCACGGAGAAAGGGATCACGCGGCTGCGGCTCAATGAGCGAATGGAGATCACCGAAACCAGGGACTTTGGATATAATAACGGACTCACGGGAATTGAAACAAATCCCAATGCCTACTACCTGTCCAACCGCGACAAGTACTTCGGCCTGATTGACGGACTGTACCGCTATTCAGGATCGGACCGGTCAGGAATTCGTTCATACCCCGCCCACCTCACCCGGGTAGAAATCTTCTATGGAGAAACGCCGCTGGCGCCCTATGGCCCCGAAGGCAGCGGGTTCTTCCGCATCCCGGCGTCGCTGGCACTGCCCTTCGACAAGAATCACATCACCTTTGAGTTTAACCGCGTCGACAAGCGCTATCCCAATTCCGTGCGATACCGCTATCTTCTCGAGTCCTTTGACAAGACGTGGTCGCAGCCCTCGGTGACGGGGAAGGTGACGTACAGCAACCTTCCGCCGGGCAGCTATGTGTTTCGGGTGATGGCAACCAATTCATTGGGGGCGTGGGAGACTCCAGCCATTTCCTTTCCGTTTTCGGTCGAGGCCCCCTTCTATCGCACCGCTGCCTTTTACCTGGTTACCGGCGGCTTGCTGTTGGGTTCGCTTATCCTCTTTGTCCTTGTCCGCATGCGGAAGAATGTGTCAAGAGCCATTGAATTGGAACACATCCGTCAGCAGCAACAGGAGGCCCTGCGCAAGGAAATCGCCCGTGACTTCCACGATGAAATGGGCAACCAACTTACCCGCATCATCAACTACGTGAGTTTGATGCGCCTGAAGGGCGAAACGAAAGGGGAGGGCCAGGACCTTTACCGCAAAGTGGAGGAGTCGGCAAAGTACCTATACAACGGAACGCGGGATTTTATCTGGGCGATCGACCCGGTGAACGATGAATTGGCTAAATTGTTCCTGCACATACGTGATTTTGGGCAGAAGTTGTTTGAGGAAAAAGGCATTCACTTCCGGGCCTTTAATGAAATACAGGAAAAAGTGAAACTTCCCTATGGGTTTAGCCGTGAAGCTAACCTGATCTTCAAGGAAGCGATGACCAATACCTTCAAGCATGCCGGGGCGACCAACGTGTCGTTCTGGATCAAACCGCTGAACGGAGGGTATGAGATGGTGCTGGACGATGATGGGGTGGGCATTGAAGTGGAGAAGATTGCCGCGTCGAATGGAATCAAGAACATCCAGTCGCGCGCCGAGAAGCTCAAAGGCGTTCTCTCGGTGGGCAAGCGGCCGGAAGGACCTGGAACACGAGTACAGTTGTTATTTTCCATAAACAAAAAGAATACCTATGATACCGCAATCCAAAAAGCGCGTTCTCATCGTTGAAGACGACGCCGAGATCCGCAACAGTTTTGTTCTCATCGTGAACAGCTCCGAGAAGTTTGCGGTGGTCAATGCCTACGGCACCTGCGAAGAAGCCATCAAGCACCTCAACCACGACAAGCCGGATTGTGTGCTGATGGACATTGAACTGCCCGGCATGAACGGCATCCAGGGCACACGCATCATCAAGGACAAAAGCCCCTCCACGGAGGTGATCATGGTTACGGTATACGAGGACAACGAGCAGGTCTATGATGCGCTCAAGGCCGGCGCCTCCGGTTATATCACCAAGAGCTCCAATCACCTTGAGCTGCTGTCCGCTTTGGAGGAGATTTCCAAAGGCGGCGCTCCCATGAGCAGCAAGATCGCCCGGATGGTAATCGACAACTTCCACATCAACCCGAATTCACCCCTCACCAAGCGGGAGACGGAAATTCTTCAGCTGATTTCGGAAGGGAAGACCTATACGCAGATCTCCGAGCAGTTGTTTATCTCGAAGGAGACGTCAAAGACACACATCAAGAACATCTATTCGAAACTGCAGGTGAACAGTAAATCCGAAGCGCTGGCACGTGCTGCGCAGGATAAACTGATTTAGCGATTGGCGGTTAGCCGTTAGCGCTTGGCTGTTGACTCTTGGCCCGGTAGTAAAAAATCCCTAAGCCGGCGTGATTCCCTGCAGGGGTTGTTCCCGCTACATTTGGTGTATCAATTTTTGGGTAAGGTCAGGTGGCTGCTTCTTGGTCATGGGTGGATTCAAGGCAGCCACCTTCTTTTTTGGCCTGCCGCTCATCCAGCCCCTCGTTGGTTCCTCTGGCCTGATTCGTTAGCTTTTGGGGTTTTTAAACCTCATTATGCATAAACTCCTCCTTGCCATCCTCTTTTTGGGGATCGCTCCATTTGCGTTTGCTCAGAAGAAAAAAAACGACCCTGCCGATGCAACGCCCGTCGCCGCGCCACCCGCCTCACCCATCGACGCCAAAACGGCGGGCATGAAGAAATACACCGGCTTCCTGGACTACTATCACGACGAGAAGCAGGACAAGATCTACCTGCTCATCGACAAGTTTGACACCGAACTCCTGTACGTTGAATCCCTCACGGCGGGAATCGGCTCAAATGACATCGGCCTCGATCGCAACCAGTTGGGAGGCGAACGGGTGGTGAAATTTGACCGGCGCGGACCGAAGGTGTTGCTCACCGAACTTAACCTGCGCTTCCGCGCCGTGAGCGACAACCCGATGGAGCGAAAGGCCGTGGAAGATGCATTCGCCAAATCAGTACTCTGGGGCTTCACCGTCATCGCCGAAGAGGGCGGAAAAGTGCTGGTCGATGCAACCGACTTCCTCATCCAGGATGCTCACGACGTAATCGGCCGGCTGCGCGGTTCGCAACAAGGCAACTACTCGCTGGACAAGAGCCGTTCAGCGCTCTACATGCCGCGTACCAGGAACTTCCCCGACAATTCCGAGTTTGAAGTAACCTTGACGTTTACCGGACAGGCCAACGGCGCCTGGATACAAAGTGTGGCACCAACCCCGAATAGCGTCACGATAAGGGAGCATCACTCCTTCGTTCGCCTACCCGACAACCAGTACAAACCACGCAAGTTTGATCCCCGCGCCGGATATTTCAGCGCTTCCTACTACGATTACGCCACGCCGATCGATCAGCCGATCGAGAAGCGATTCATTACCCGGCACCGCCTGAAGAAGAAGGATCCCGCTGCGGCGTTAAGCGAGCCCGTGGAGCCTATCATTTATTACATGGACCCGGGAGCGCCTGAACCGATACGGTCGGCGCTCATGGAAGGCGCACGGTGGTGGAACCAGGCCTACGAAGCCGCTGGCTACAAGGATGCCTTCCGCGTCGAATTGCTGCCAGAGGATGCTGACCCCATGGATGTGCGCTACAACGTGATCAACTGGGTGCATCGCTCGACACGCGGGTGGTCGTATGGAGCCTCCGTGGTGGATCCTCGCACGGGAGAAATCATCAAAGGCCACGTTACGCTGGGATCGCTCCGCGTCAGGCAGGACTTTCTCATCGCCGAAGGACTTTTGGCACCCTATGAAACTGGCAAACCTGTCTCCAGGGAAATGGAGAACCTTGCGCTGAGCCGGTTGCGCCAGCTGGCTGCCCATGAAGTGGGGCATACCCTCGGACTTTCCCACGCCTATTCTTCGAGTTCGGAAAACATGGCCTCGGTGATGGACTATCCGCACCCGATGGTGAACCTCGTCGACGGAAAGATCGACGCCACCAAACCCTATGACGACAAGATCGGCACATTCGACAAAGTGTCAATCACCTGGGGGTACCAGGATTTCCCCCAAGGTACCGATGAGGAAAAATCCCTTAACGACATCATCCAAAACTCGCTTCGTGACGGCCTGACGTTCCTTTCCGATCAGGATGGCCGTCCTGCCGGTGGAGCACATCCCTACACGCACCTTTGGGACAATGGCAAAGACGCCGCCGCGGAACTGAATCGAGTTCTGGATATCCGGGCTGTCGTGCTCCGCAATTTCGGCGAGAACAATATCAAGCCCGGCGCACCGATGGCTACACTCGAAGAAGTGCTGGTGCCGATGTATTTCTTCCACCGCTACCAGGTGGAGGCAGCCTCTAAACTGATCGGCGGTCTCAACTACCGCTACGCCTTGCGCGGCGACGGACAACCCATTGCCGAGTTGCTGACACCTCAACAGGAGCTGAATGCCCTCGAGGCGCTCATTCGCTCCACCCAGCCGGCCGCGCTTATGCTGCCGGAGGGCCTGCTTAAAAATATCCCGCCCCGGCCCCTGGGGTATTCCCGTCACCGTGAACTGGTGAAGATCCGCACCGAACTGACCTTTGATCCGCTCACGGCCGCCGAGACTGCCGCCGATCTCACGTATTCCATGATCCTCCATCCGGCACGCGCCAACCGCCTGTTCGAGCACCACTCGCGCGATGCCCGGCTGCCCTCGCTGGAAGGTGTGATCGACAGGTTGTTACTTACTTCAATCAAAGCCGCGCCGAAGAATGGCTATGAGGGCGCTGTGCAAATGGCCGCAGACTACGCCATGTTCAGCAACCTGGCGAAACTGGCGCTATCGAATGACGCCGCGCCGGCCAGCAGGGCCATTGCCTTCGCGAAACTCAAACAACTGAAGACCTGGTTAACCACCCGTCCGGGCGCCTCGGAAGAGTGGAGCGCTTACTATTCCTACTTGGCCAAACAAATCGACCGGTTGGAAGAAGAGCCGGAAGAATTCAAGAGCCAACAAGTGCTGGCTGCGCCGCCCGGTCAACCCATCGGCGACTACGACCTCGACTATTGTGGATATTCATCGAACCGTTAACCCATAAAGTGATATGAAGAAGTTTGGAATCATTGTGCTCATGCTTTGCACGGCTATCGCGGGCTTTGCACAGAAACTGGACATGGAAAAATTCAAGGGCATGAAGCCCCGCAGCATCGGCCCTGCCGGAATGAGCGGCAGGATCACCGCCATCGATGCGGTGGTCAGCAATCCCAACATTGTGTACGCCGGCGCAGCATCGGGTGGACTTTGGAAGTCGGTGAGCGGCGGCACCGCCTGGACGCCCATCTTTGATAAGGAGTCCACGCTCTCCATTGGAGCCATCGCCATTCAACAAAGCAACCCGTCCGTGATTTGGGTTGGTACCGGCGAAGGCAACCCCCGCAATAGCCTTAATGGCGGCGACGGACTCTACAAGAGCCTGGACGCCGGTAAGACGTGGAAACGGATCGGGCTCGAGAAGACCCGGCACATTCACCGCATCATCATCGACCCGACAAACCCCAATACGGTCTATGTCGGCGCCATTGGTTCGCCCTGGGGCGATCACCCGGAGCGTGGAGTATATAAAACCACCGACGGCGGCGCCACCTGGACGCAGATACTTTACGTGGATCAGAAAACAGGCGTGGGTGAAATGGTCATGGACCCTACGAACCCGAACAAACTGATTGTAAATATGTGGGAGCACCGTCGTCAGCCCTGGACCTTCAAATCGGGCGGCCCGGGTTCGGGCATGCACATCACCTATGACGGCGGCAAGACGTGGAAGAAAATCACCAGCAAGCAAGGTCTTCCTGACGGAGACCTCGGCCGTATGGGCCTGGCCATCGCCCGTTCAAAACCGGAGATGGTCTATGCATTGGTCGAAGCCAAGAAAAACGGGCTTTATCGTTCGGACGATGGTGGAGAGAACTGGAAACTCGTCAACGACAAGAACGACATTGGCGACAGACCCTTCTATTATTATGAGATCTATGTAGACACAAAAAATGAAAACCGGCTCTACACCATCTTCAGCGACATGAGCGTCAGCGAAGACGGCGGCAAGTCATTCACCCGCATCGGTGACGGCATTCACCCTGACCACCACGCCTTCTGGATGAATCCGGAAAACCCCTCGATGATCTACGAAGGCAACGACGGCGGTCTCAACATAACACTCAATGGAGGCCAGACCTGGAAGTTTGCCGAGAACATCCCGGTAGGACAATTCTATCATGTCAATGCCGACAATGACCTGCCTTATAATGTGTACGGCGGAATGCAGGACAATGGCTCATGGGCTGGTCCCGCCTATGTCTGGCGCCAGGCCGGTATTCGCAACTCGTACTGGCAGGAATTGTTCTTCGGCGACGGCTTTGACGTATCGCCCGATCCCGAAAACAACCGGTACGGCTACGCAATGTCGCAGGGAGGTAATGTAGGTCGCTACGATCTGCAAACGGGCTACACCCAGCTTATTCGCCCGACGCATCCGGATGCCAATATGAAGCTTCGTTACAACTGGAACGCGGCCTTGGCCCAGGATCCTTTCAAGAGCGGCACCATTTATTACGGAAGCCAGTTTGTCCATAAGTCCGACAACCGCGGCACCACCTGGGACATCATTTCCCCTGACCTCACTACCAACAATCCCGACAAGCAGCGCCAGTTTGAAAGCGGCGGTCTTACGATGGATGCTACGGGTGCCGAGAACCATTGCACGATCCTTGCGATCTCGCCCAGCCCGGCCAAAGAGGGAGTTATCTGGGTAGGAACCGACGATGGCAATGTTCAACTCACGCAGGACGGCGGCAAGACATGGGCGAACCTGACACCGTCGATTGTCGGTATGCCCAAGAACGCATGGATACCTCAAATCCATGTTTCGAAAGCAAATGCCGGTGAGGCGTTTGTCATTGTGAACAACTATCGTCAGTTTGATTACAAGCCTTACCTGTTCCACACCAAAGACTTTGGCAAAACGTGGGAGAGCCTTGTAACAGGTGCCCAGGTTGGCGAGAGCAACTTTACCCTGGCGGTCGCCCAGGATGCCGAACAGAACAAACTGCTCTTCCTCGGGACAGAGAATGGATTATTTGTCAGCATTGACGCCGGCAAGAATTGGACGAAATGGACCAACGATTTTCCGGCGGGTGTGCCTGTGATGGACCTGGTGATCCAGCCGCGGGAAAGCGACCTGGTCATTTGCACCTTTGGTCGTGCTCTTTGGATTCTCGACGATATCCGTCCGCTGCGCGAATTAGCGAAGTCGGGTGAGGGCGCGTTGAATGCAACGGTCAAGTTGTTCACGCCGCCGGATGCCTACCTCGCGTCACTTCAGCAGCCCAACGGTCCGCGCTTTGACGCCGACGCCATATATAATGGACAGAACCGGCCTTTTGGCGCACGTATTTCCTACGTGATCAACAAACCGGCGGAACCCAAGAAGGAAGAAAAGGTGGATCCCAAGACGGGCAAGAAAATAGAAACCCCGGCAGCGGCGCCTGCCAAGCCGGCGATGAAGGCCGACTCCATCAAACTGGAAATCGTGAATGCCGCGGGCAAGGTGATCAACACCATTCGTCAGAAGGCATCGGAAGACATGGGCATCAACCGCATGACCTGGAACCTCAATGAACAGGGTGAGCGGCAGCCTGCACGAGAACGCAACCCCGGACAAGGGCGTGGCTTCGGCGGCTTCGGCGGAACCACCGTGCTCCCCGGTACCTACAAACTGCGCCTTACGTATGCGGGACAGAAGGACTCGACCATGGTAACGGTGAAAGCGGATCCGCGGTTCGACGCGAACGCAAGCGTCCTCCAGGCCCGCTACGACCTGGCGAAACAGCTCAACGGGTTCACCAAGACAGCGGCTACGGCAACCGACCGCCTGCGTGAAAGCAAAGAGCTTGTGGATGAATTCGAGAAGCGCATCAAGGAAGCCAAACGCAGCGACCTCAAAGAAGCCGGAGACAAGACCAAGGCGATGAAGGATTCAATCGCTGCCGTGTTTGACTTCATCCTCGGCAAGGAGGACAAGCGCCAGGGTATCACCATGGGCGAAAATCCCAGCCGCTACTCCTACGTCCAGACGGCCACACAATATGTGGCGCGCTCACGCGAGCCGATCAGCGATACCGATCGACGTGTGGTGAAGCATGCCGAAGACAAGATGGCGGAGATTGTGAAGCGCGTGAATCAGTTTTACAGCACCACCTGGGAAGCGTATAAGGCCGTGATGGAAAAGGCAGCCCTGTCACCCTTCAAGACCTATGAACCATTGAAATAAGAATTGATTATACGGTGAGCCATTTCCACCATAACCTGGACGGAGATGGCTCACGTGTTTCTGACCGATGATTCGAACGAAAGACGTCGCTTATCAATATACCGGAGGCAACCGGATTGCTTTCCCCAACATCCATATTCCTCGGGGCAGGCATGGCCTGCTGCTGGGAGATTCCGGCAGTGGCAAGACGACCTTGATCCACCTGGTTGGCGGACTGCTGCGATTGCAAACCGGGAGCGTGGAAATCTCCGGTGTCGACCTGGCGTCGCTGTCGGAGCACGGCCTCGATCAGTACCGAGGCCGGCATTTCGGATTCATCTTTCAGAAGAACCATCTCATCCAGGCGCTGACCGTCGAACAGAACATTCTTGCGGCACGGTTTTTCTCAGGCCTCGAGCAAAAGAAGGAATCCGTGGACGAACTTCTGAAGGAACTTGGACTGGAAGGCAGGCGTCATGCGCGCATCAGCGAATTGAGCCACGGCCAGGCCCAGCGGGTGGCCATCGCCCGGGCGCTGATCAACAAGCCCTCTGTTATCCTTGCCGACGAGCCCACGTCGGCGCTGGATGACAAAAACTGCGACAAGGTGATCCGCCTGCTGTTGGACGCTTCTTCCAGTCATGGCGCCACGCTGGTTGTGGCCACGCATGATCAGCGGCTGAAATCCGTGTTCCCGTTACGGATTGAGTTGAAGGGATGAGATTCTTATAATTATCTTCACACGGCAGGTCCACTGTTTACCGTTCACCGTTCATGCTTCCCGCTCACCAATTCACCACCTAACCTTCATGAACCTTCCCATCCTCGCCTGGAGTTACCTCAAAGCCCGGCCGCTGACCACGGTGTTGAACGTGGTGCTGCTGTCGTTGGGCATTGCGGTAATTACCTTGCTGGTGCTGGTCAGCAACCAGTTGGAGGAACGCATTGCTGCCAATACGAAAGGTGTGGATCTGGTCGTCGGTGCCAAGGGGAGTCCCATGCAGTTGATTCTCTGCAGCGTCTTTCACGTGGACTTCCCGACGGGGAATATCAACCTGGCGGAAGCGGAACGCATTGCCAAACATCCCATGGTCAAGAACGCCATACCGATGGCGCTGGGTGACAGCTACCAGGGATTTCGTATTGTCGGCACGCGTAACGACTATGCTAACCTGTACAACGCTGTGCTTGCCGAAGGGATTTGGTGGGACAAGCACCTTGAGGTTACGGTGGGGGCAGTCGCCGCCATCCGGCTTGGCTTGAAGGTCGGATCGGAATTTGTGAGCGCCCACGGACTCACGGACGCCAGCCATGAGCACGAGGCCCATCATTACAGGGTGGTGGGAATCATGAAGCGCTCGAATACGGTTCTTGACAACCTGATTCTCACCAATGTCCAGAGCCTTTGGCTTGCACACGATATGGATATAGATGAGGACAGCGTGCATTTCCCAAGCCGGCTGGTTCCGAAGCATGCTGCCTCGGATTCGTCGAAGGAAATCACCTCTCTACTGATCCAATTCCGCAACCCGCTGGCGGCGCTGCAGCTTCCGAGGTATGTGAATGGCAAGGGCAACTTCCAGGCGGCGGCGCCGGCCTTTGAGACGGCGCGCCTGTTTTCCATTCTCGGCGTGGGTGCCGATGTGCTCCGCGGACTCGCCGCCGTGCTCATCCTGATTTCAGGACTCAGCATTTTCATCGTGTTATACAACTCCATGAAAGAGCGCCGCTACGACCTGGCCATCATGCGCTCTATGGGAGCGAGCCGGGGTAAACTGTTTACGTCCGTGGTTCTGGAAGGCACTGTCCTCACCGGGCTGGGCAGCGTGTCAGGGCTCTTGTTGGGTCACCTGGCCATCTGGATTTTTACGCTGGCCGTTGCCCAGGCTGCTAGTTCCGGGGTGGGGGCCGCCGTTTGGTACGTCACCGAAACCTGGCTCTTCGCCGGAAGCCTGGTCCTTGGTCTGTTCTGCTCGCTGATCCCCGCATGGCAGGCTTACAAGACGGACATACATACCGTACTGGCAGGGAACTAATTTTCTGAATTAGTGGATTTTGGAATTTGAGGATGAGGCAGCCGTCTTTACCTTGCGCCGCAACGTTTACCATGAAAAACGCAACTCGGGTTCTTTTCCTTCTCTTGTTGTCATACGCCGCTTTCAGCCAGTCAACCCCGGAAGGGTGGGCGCTGTTTGCCAAAACCAAATTCGAGACGAAGTTTAACGACAAGTCGAATGAGTATTTCCTTTACCCCGTCTTTTCACCCGAGGCCAAAGCCACCATCGGGAAAGAGGTCAGCCTGGAAGGATACTATATGCCCATCGAGATTGAGAACAATGCCTACATCATCTTATCCAAGTATCCCTATAGTCAGTGTTTCTTTTGTGGCGCCGCCGGTCCCGAGACTATCTGTGAAGTCAAGTTTAAGGATAAGGTCGGCAAGTTTGAACTCGACCAGTTTCTTCACGTCAAGGGCAAGCTGAAACTCAACGAGGCTGACATCGATCACACCAACTTCATCATCGAGGATGCGGTGATCATAGGAAAATAGTTAGTGCATTTGGCGGGCAGGCCCGCCTGCTAATTTCGAAGCCTATTCCAGAGCAGTGTATGTGGCGGGCAGGCCCGCCTGCCAAGTGCGAAGCCCATTCCAGAGCAGTGCATGTGGCGGGCAGGCTTTGAACTGTTGAACTGTTGAACCCGCCTGCCAATTTCGAAGCCTATTCCAGAGCAGTGTATGTGGCGGGCAGGCCCGCCTGCCAAAGTGCGAACCCTATTCCAGAGTAGTGTATGTGGCGGGCAGGCCCGCCTGCCAAGTGCGAAGATCAAACAGAGCAGTATATTTGGCGGACAGGCCTTGAACTTCTAAACTGTTTTCGTGTACTCCCGCTCCTGGCAAATTATCCGCGACGACACCAAGAAGACCTTCGACGTGCAAGGCCAGGAATCCAACACGGACCATTTCCTCAACCTGGTGCACGGCATGCAGAAGGCGGGGATGGCGGTCACGGCAATGATTCTGCCGGTCACCAATCGCCATGCAAGCAAAGAATCCATAACGGTAACGGGCTACAAACGGCAGGAGGGACTTTACGACCGGCTTGTGAAGGAATACCAGCAAAAGATGCGGGGTGATGTGGCGTCGTGGGAGGATAATGAGTAACTAGTGGTGTGGCCATGCCTATCGCCTACACCGTTGTTTCGCTGAACTACCTGCCGTACGCGCGGGCTTTGTCTGATTCTTTCCTTCGTCATCATCCAGGATGGCAATTCTGTATTGGTTTGCTGGAGCGAAAATCGGTGAAGGTTGATGCCTTGTCAGGTGAAGACCTGGTCTATGTTGAGGATCTGCACATACCGGAGTTCGAGGTGATGAACCGCCAATACAGCATTTTCGAATTGTCGTGTGCGCTGAAGCCCTTTTATGCCGATTACCTTTTTACCCGTCGTGGTGCCGAACAGGTTATCTACCTGGATTCCGATATCCTGGTCTTCTCGAGGTTCAGGATGTTTGAGCAGCACCCCCAGGCGGAGATCTTTCTCACGCCTCACCTGACCGGCACCGACGGGCGGCTCAGTGTCCACGAACTGCACATGCTGTCCGGAGGAATCTTCAACGGTGGCTTTGTCGGCTTTCGGAAAGGAATTCAGTCCAGTGATTTTCTCAGCTGGTGGAAGAGCCGCCTCGCGGAGTACTGCTACCAAGGCAAGAAAGGTTTGTTTGTCGACCAGCTGTGGCTGAACCTCGTACCCGGATATTTTGACAAGACCTTCCTTATCCGCGACCCGGGATACAATGTGGCCTACTGGAACCTGGAGGGAAGGAAAGTGAGTGCGTTTGCCAATGGCTACCGGGTGAACGAGGAATTTGACCTGGTGTTCTTTCACTACTCGGGCTACAAGGTCTCCGAGCCGGAGAGAATTTCGGTGTACCAGGACCTGCTGACGTTCACGTTGCGCCCGGATGTCAGGCCCTTGTTCGACGAGTATGTTCGAACCCTGAAAGCCTTCGAAATTGACCGGTACGCCTCGATCCAATGTTCGCTGGGAGATACGTCACGCAACCGGCCAGCGTACAAGGATGAGCAAAACCCGCTGCTGCGGGCGGTCAAAAAGGGAGCCTTCAAGGTCCGAAAGTTCTTAGGTTCCTAGCATTGACATCGTGCTCACGGACAACAGTCATCAAATTCTTTTTAGTACCAATCTATCTTGCGATCGCATAAGGCGATTGGTCAGTATGGCAGTGTCCTTCTTGTTCGCTGGTTTAGGTAAATCCCCGACTCGCTGGATAACAAGACTGACTTGAGCGACTGGGTAGTAACAGCCCATGGGTTCTTTCCCATACCGAT
>JAYRNL010000128.1:0-13115 GCA_041912235.1 Cyclobacteriaceae bacterium | reverse complement strand
TACCCCGCTAGTTGTTGATTCACCCATGACCTCATGCGTGATGTTTGCCAATTTGGCGATCAGGCTCGCAAAATGAGGAAATTGCTTTTGGCCCAATCGGGTTTGAAGGGTGAGCGACTCCTTGGGCGATAACCCGCTGGTGCTTCGTGTCCTGCGCACTTTTTCGATGACGTCAAAGGCGAGATTAGCTTCCTGAAGCAAAGGGGCATTAACGGGTTTCGCCGTGGGCCACGCGGCCTGGGCAAGGAACTGGTTGTCGCGGCGGTTGGTCAGTCCATGCCATAATTCTTCCGTGATGAAGGGCATGAATGGATGAAGGAGTGCCAGCAAGTCTTCAAAGAGAGCGGTTGTCCGTTCAAAGGTCTTCTGGTCGATGGGCTGTCCGTACGCAGGTTTGATCATCTCAAGGTACCACGAGCAGAAATCATCCCATATCAGTTTGTACACGGTAAGCAACGCATCGCTGATGCGGAACTTGGCGAAAAGATCATTCACTTCGTTCATGGCCTCTCCAAGTCGCGACTCAAACCAGGCCACGGCATGCTGGTTCTCTTGCGGTGCAGGAATATTCTTTACTTCCCAGCCCTTAACCAACCGAAATGCGTTCCAGATTTTGTTGGCAAAATTTCTCCCTTGTTCGCAGAGCTTCTCGTCAAAGAGCAGGTCGTTGCCTGCGGGAGAGCTAAACAACATGCCGGTCCGCACGCCGTCAGCGCCATAACGGGTGATCAGGTCAAGTGGCTCCGGTGAGTTGCCCAGTGATTTTGACATTTTCCTTCCCAGGTGGTCGCGGACAATCCCGGTGAGATACACATCATGGAAAGGCTTATCATCCATGTACTCGTAACCAGCGATGATCATTCGGGCTACCCAGAAAAAGAGGATTTCTGGTGCGGTAACCAGTACGCTGGTCGGATAGAAGTAGTCCAGGTCAGGTTGCGCGGATCGAATAATTTTCCCCTTGACTTTGTCGTAGGATGCATCGGAAAACCCATGAAACACGGCGGTGGGCCAAAGCCAGGATGACGCCCATGTATCCAGCACATCGGAATCCTGACGCAGATCGTCCGGACTAAGCTTCCGGCCGGCACGTGACGACGCTTCGCGCAACGCCTCGTCCGGTGTTTCAGCTACCACGAAATCATTCTCTCCCGGGCCGTAGTAGTAGGCCGGTATCCGATGCCCCCACCATAGCTGGCGCGAAATGCACCAGTCGCGGACGTTTTCCATCCAATGACGATAGGTGTTCTTGAATTTGGCGGGATGAAGCCGGATGTCGTCGCCCTCCACGGCAGCCAAGGCCCGTGTGGAGATTTCCTTCATGCGCACAAACCACTGAAGCGACAACTTGGGTTCGACCACCGTGTTCGTCCGTTCCGATCTGCCGATGCGGGTCACAAATTCTTCCTCCTTCACCAGGTGACCGGCTTCGCGAAGTTCTTTGACCAGCGCCTTTCGTACAGTAAAACGGTCCTTGCCTATATAGCGAGGCAACTCACATTTTTCGTTCAGTGTGCCATCATCGTTGATGGTGTCGATTACGGGCAGTTTGTGCCTCAGCCCGATTTCGTAGTCGTTCACATCATGCGCCGGTGTCACTTTGAGGCAACCCGTGCCAAACGCCTTGTCGACATAGTCGTCAGCAATCACCGGAATGGCGCGATTGATGAAGGGTACCAGCACTTTCTTTCCGATCAGGTGTGTATAGCGGTCATCCGTGGGGTTGACCGCGATGGCTGTGTCTCCCATGATGGTTTCCGGACGCTGTGTGGCGATGATCACCCATTGATCGGAGGTGCCGGCGACCTGGTACCTCACCGAATATAAGATGGATTTTTCCCCCTCTTCTTTGTAAAGCACTTCCTCATTCGACAAGGCCGTTTTGGCCTCGCAATCCCAGTTGATCATGCGGAGGCCACGATAGATGTAACCTTTCCGGTAGAGGTCGACAAAAACACGGATAACCGCCCGGTAGTATTCATCATCCATTGTGAATGCGGTGCGGTCCCAATCGCAGGAAGCGCCCAGCTTCTTCAACTGTTCGAGGATGATGCCACCGTATTTCTTACGCCACTCCCAAGCATATTCCAGGAATTGTTCCCGGGTCAGGTCGGATTTCTTGATTCCTTTTTCCCGCAACATGGCCACAACCCTTGCCTCCGTGGCGATGGATGCGTGGTCCGTACCCGGAACCCAACAAGCCTCCTTTCCTTCCATTCGCGCCTTGCGAATGAGTATGTCCTGGATCGTGTTATTGAGCATGTGCCCCATATGGAGCACGCCGGTCACGTTAGGAGGAGGTATGAGGATGCAATAGGGCTCTTTTTCAGGGTTGGCCTTTGCGGTGAAAACCTTATGGTTCATCCACTGGCTGTACCACCTGTCCTCGACTTCAGCTGGGTTGTATTTAACAGAAAGAGACATTGTGCTCGGAATGGAAAGAGCGCAAAAATAAGGAAATCACCCTATTGTTAGGCGTGGCTGGGGGCGCTCAGCGCAACAGCCTCAGGGAGAGATTCGTCGCCCATTCCATGCCTGACTCAATTAGCTTTGGCCAGGTTGTAGATCACCTCCCAGTTAAACTGCACAAACTTGTGAAGCGACTCTTCCAGGATCCGCTCCTGGTCGCTGTGAGCGCCGAAGCCCTTTGGTCCATCCTCTACGTCGGTCATCGGTCCGATGCCATAACATTCAACACCTTTTGCCCGGAGAAAGGACATATCCGTGGCCCCGGTAAGCATGGTAGGAATGGGAACGGTATTGTACACCTTTCTTACGGCCACTTCGGCCGTCCGGAATGCATCGGAATCCAATCGCGAAGGGCGGGACCCCGGACGTCGGCCACCGGTGTTGGGCACGATCTCCACCTGGGAATCATTAATGACACGCTTCATTTCATCCAGGAGTTTATCCATGTCTTCGTCAGGCAGCGCCCGGATATCCAGTGTAGCCTCGGCCTCGCTGGGGATTACATTGCCGCGATACCCGCCTTTGATGATGTTGGGCGAGATGGAGGTGCGGAGTACAGAGTACATGCGGGGTTCTTTTTCTGCAAAATATTCCTGTGCGGCCTCGGCACCCTTTCCGTCCAGCAACGCACGATACCGGGCTGCTTCTTCCGGCGCACTGATAGAAGCCAATCGTTCGAAAAATGCGCGTGTGGTCTCATTGAGCCGCATCGGAGTCTGCCAGGCAGCCACCTTCGCTACGGCTTGCGAGCGATGAACAATGGCGTTGTCTTGCAAGGGTACGGACCCGTGTCCGGATGGTCCCCGCGCAACTAACCGCACACCCCGACCTTGCTTTTCTGTGGTGGCGATGCCGGCATACTCAATCTTTCCTCCCTTGCGGGTTACGCCTCCGCCTTCTGCGAAGCAGAACTCTGCTTCAATCTCAGGCCAGTGCTCACGAACCATATAATCGATGCCAAATCGTACACTACCTTCCTCACCGGCTTCGGCGAGGAAGATGACATCGCGATCCAACGCCACATTATTTCTCTTCAACAAAATCATTACCATCAGGGCGGCTGCGACATTGTCTTTGTCGTCGACGGTTCCCCGGCCGTACACATAACCCCCTTCGCGCGTTGCTGAGAAGGCGGGGTACTTCCATTTCGTTGAATCAATACTCACCACATCCGTGTGTCCCATGATAAGAACCGGTTTCTTCTTTCCATTGCCCTTTGACGAGCCACCAGATTCGGGCGCCTAGGGTCAAGGGAAAAGACCTGGGAAGGAATGCCTTCTTTATCCAAAACGCTTTTCAAGTATTCGACGACGGGTGCCTCGTTGCCAGGCGGATCAGCTGAATTGATCCGGATGATGGCCTGGAAGTGCTTCATGGTTTCTTCTTCGAGTTTAGCCCAGTTTGGCTGGATGGACTTGGCCTGGGCCCTGGCAAGTTCCGGCAGAGCCACCAGGACAAACAGGATGATGATGTAGTTTTTCATTGTAGATAGTTAGTAACCTTGGTGGAATGAAACAAGGGAAGCAGACAGTTTTGGTCAGACACTCATGCGGATTCTCCGGGCGGAAGGATACAGGTTGTTGATGCGCCCGGGAAGTACATTAACCCATCCAAGTGCCAAATCCTTATACGTAATGGCATGAAACCCGCGCTGGACTGAATCCAATGCCATGGGGTCTTTGCGCAGAAAGACCAGGGCCTCATCAAGAGTTAGTGACAGGGAGGGAAATGCCCCCGGATTCCTGAACAGGGAAAGCGCCAGACCGTGATCGGGTATGATTTTATTCTTCGTGATTTCACCCATGGCCGTGCCCGCCTGAATCACATGAAGACGATCGAGAACAACCTCCGTCAAGTCAACATGCGCGTCATTGATGAACCTGATTTGCTGCCCATGAAGAAAGAACGTTACCCCTTCGGAATTTTGAATCCAGTTCCTCGCGGGATCGATCTCCTTCTCTTTAGGCTTGTGCAGCCGTGACTTCACCCGAGGGAGCCGACCGGTATGCGTACCAGGCTTTCGAAGCGCAGCGAAGAAGAATCCTTCGCCTTTCACCCAATGGGGGTAGCACTGATATCCTTTGCATTCCTTAAAGGAGATTTCCGAGACTCCCCAGGCCGGGTCCAATGCAAGCGCAATGAATTCGGGATGATATTGATCCTTCAACCAGGTCAGGTTGTTGACGTTCTCTTCATCATTGTAGGTGCAGGTGGAGTAAATCATCACGCCACCGGGCTTGAGTGCTGCCCATGCATCTGCCACAATCCTTCGCTGGCGGAGCGCGCATAGTTCCACATTTCTGGGTGACCACTCCTGCACCGCCTCCGGTTCTTTTCGAAAGAGCCCTTCACCCGAGCAGGGGGCATCCACCACCATGAGGTCCATCAGTTCAGGCACATGGAGGAAATCGGCGGGATCGTTGTGTGTCACAAGGACGTTGGCCGTTCCCCATTTCTCAATATTCTCGGCGAGAATCGATGCCCGGCTTCGGATAACCTCATTGCTGACGAGCAGACTGGTTGAGGTAAGGAGGGAGGCCAGGTGAGTGGATTTCCCGCCCGGGGCTGCGCAAAGGTCGAGGACAACCAGCGGCTTGGTCAAATCAACTGTTTGTTTCACCGCTTGCTCCAGGAGCATGGAACTTGCTTCCTGCACATAATAACCACCAGCATGAAAGACTGGATCCAGCGTGAATGGAGGCCGGTCGCTCAGATAACGTCCGGAAGCGCACCAGGGGATCGGTACTCCTCCGGAAGGGATCATCTTCTGCAGGTTGTACCGGATGCTTACCGGTGATGGATCGTGAAGCGATTGAATGAAAGCCTCGGCTTCCTGACCGAGACGTGCCCGCATGGCGCTTTTAAAAAGTTCCGGAAGCTCAGTCACAATCCAAATTAGACTATTTTTGAACAGTTAAGAAGTATCGCCATGATGGCCAACGATCCGACCTTGAAAAGCTGGGTGAATGTACCTGGCGGCTCCGATTTCCCCATCCAAAATCTTCCTTTCGGAATATTCAAGACCAACTACCTTTCTCCCGTTGCCGGCGTTGCCATAGGTGAGCATGTTCTTGATTTGGTTTACCTGCATGAGCATGGCTACCTCGACGGTCACGGACTTCCTCCGGGCGTTTTCAACCAGCCTGTTCTCAATGAGTTCTTTGCCCTGGGTCGCCGCAAGGTGAGGGAGGTACGCGAGCGGGTTTCTCAGTTGTTGCGGCATGACAACGACGAGTTGCGTGACAACCGCGCGGCCCGGGAAATTGCCCTCATACCCATGTCGGAGTGCCATTTCCTGATGCCGGTGACGATCCCTGATTACACGGATTTCTACAGCAGTGAGGAACATGCCACGAACGCGGGATCTCTTTTCCGCGACCCAAAGAACGCACTGCTGCCTAACTGGAAGCATCTGCCCGTTGGCTACCATGGTCGGGCATCTTCGATTGTGGTATCCGGAACGCCGATCCATCGACCCAGGGGTCAGGTCAAGTTGCCCGACTCCGAGTCACCCGTGTTTTGCCCCAGCCAGAAGATGGACTTTGAATTGGAGTTGGCTTTCATCACCTGCTCCAATACGCCGCTCGGGAGACCGATTCCGTTGCAGGAAGCAGAAGAGCATATCATTGGTTTTGTGCTCTTCAATGACTGGTCCGCACGCGACATACAGCAGTGGGAATATGTGCCTTTGGGTCCGTTCCTGGGGAAGAACTTTGGTTCCACGCTGTCGCCCTGGGTGGTGACGCTGGACGCGCTTGAGCCCTTTCGTTCGGAAGGCCCTAAACAGGTCCCGCAGGTATTGCCTTACCTGGCCTTTGAAGGCGCACGAAATTTCGATCTTCAACTGGAAGTGCTGCTGGAATCCGCCAAGGGCGACCGGACTACGCTCTGCCGGACCAATGCGAAGTACCTGTATTGGAATATCGCTCAGCAACTGGCGCACCATACCGTGAATGGATGTAACATCAAAGTCGGCGATCTCTATGCTTCGGGAACCATTAGTGGTCCATCGCCCGGAAGTTATGGATCCCTGCTGGAGCTGACCTTCAACGGCCAAAAGCCATTGCGCTTGCCCGGGGGTGAAGAGCGTCGCTTTCTTGAGGATGGCGACACGGTAATCATTCACGGGCATGCCGAGCGCAATGGCGTGCGGATTGGTTTCGGGGTTTGTGAAGGTAAACTCCTCCCTGCGGTCGGATAGAGGCTATGATTACAATCAATCCGAAGGAAATAACCGTACCCAGGATGCAAGCGTATTTGCAGGGGGCGGTGGTGCCAAGGCCTATAGCGCTGGCGAGCACAGTGAATGAGGCGGGCCAGGCTAATCTTAGCCCGTTTAGTTTCTTCAATGTGTTCAGCGCCAATCCTCCCATTCTCGTTTTTTCTCCTTCGCGCAGGGGGCGCGACAGCAGCACAAAGCATACCTACGAAAACGCCAGGCAAACCCGTGAAGTCGTTATCCATGTTGTAACCTTTCCAATCGTGGAGCAGGTTTCACTGTCAAGTTGTGAATATCCTGCCGGAGTGAATGAATTCATCAAGGCCGGGCTCACCGCCGTGCCCTCACAGCGGGTGAAGCCTCCCCGTGTGGCCGAATCACCTGTGTCCTTTGAATGCCAGGTGAATCAGATCATTGAATTGGGCCAGGGTGGTGCCGCAGGAAACCTGATCGTATGCGAAGTGCTGTTGATGCATATCAACGAGTCCGTGCTGGATACAGACGGACGAATCAATCCGTACAAACTGGATGCGGTGGCCCGGATGGGTGCTGACTACTACCTCAGGGCGCAAGGAGAAAACATTTTCAAAGTGCCGAAGCCCAATGAGAAATTGGGAATTGGCGTTGACGAACTGCCGGAGCGTATACGCAAAAGTCCGATTCTGTCAGGTAACGACCTGGGAAAATTGGGTAACGTCGAGCGCATACCGGAGCCCGATGGAGCTACCAGCCGATCGCCCGAATTTCTCAGAGCACATCAGCAAGGTGAAGAGGCCGTTCATCGACTGGCTCAGCAAGCGTTGCATGCCGGTGACCTTGGACAGGCCTGGCAAATACTGCTCGCTTCCCTGACGTGAGTGGTGCTAATCCCTGTACATAACCGCTTTTACCGCCCTGACGGTTTTTTCCACGTTCGGGAGTATTTCCTGGATCAGGGTGGGCGCATAGGGCAGGGGCGCATCAAGGCTGTTAACCTTGTGAATGGGCGCGTCGAGGTAGTCGAACGCGTACTTCTGAACATGGTAGGAGACTTCCGTGGCGATGGATGACAACGGCCAGGCCTCTTCCACAATCACGAGGCGGTTCGTTTTCTTCACGGATTCAACCACCGCAGCATAGTCGATGGGGCGGACGCTCCGCAGGTCAATCACTTCGGCTGAAATGTTTTCTTTTTCGAGTTCCTGGGCGGCAGCCAGAGCCACCTTCATGATCTTTCCAAACGAAACAAGGGTAACATCAGTGCCTGTGCGCTTGGTATCGGCCAGCCCGATCGGTATAAGGTACTCCTCAGCGGGCACTTCACCCTTGTCACCATACATCAGTTCAGATTCCATGAAGATCACGGGATCATCGTCGCGGATAGCTGTCTTCAGCAGGCCTTTGGCATCGTAGGGGGTGGACGGGACGATGACTTTGAGGCCAGGGGTATTGGCGTACCAATTTTCAAAGTTTTGCGAGTGTTGGGCGCCGAGTTGACCTGCGTTGCCGGTGGCTCCCCGAAATACGATGGGCACATTATACTGGCCGCCAGACATGGAATACATTTTGGCCGCGGCGTTGATAATGGTATCGATCGCTACAAGGGAGAAGTTGAAGGTCATGAATTCAACGATGGGCCTGATGCCGTTGGTTGCGGCACCTACCCCTACACCCGCGAAACCCAGTTCAGAAATCGGTGTGTCGATCACCCGATCCGGTCCGAATTCATCGAGCATACCCTGGCTCACCTTGTAGGCGCCGTTGTATTCGGCTACCTCTTCGCCCATGAGGAATACCCTGGGGTCGCGGCGCATTTCCTCGCTCATCGCTTCGCGGAGGGCTTCTCGGAACTGGATTTCTCGCATAACGGAGTTAGTTGGGCGGTAAAAATAATACGCCGGTCAACAGAATGAAAGCCGACTCTGTCATTCCCCGGGAATTCTTTCGCGGGTTTCAAACAAAATACCCTGTCCCGAATCGGAACAGGGTCTTTTGTGGAATTAGATTCTGATTACTTCAGGGCGTTGCGGAAGGCCTCCGAAGTATTAAACTTGGCGAATTCGAGGTCGGTCAGCGCCGACTCCTTCAGCGAAGGATCGATGCGTACCGCGCTGGTCAGGTTGCTTACAACCTTCTCCGCATTGCCTGAACGCGCAGCAGCGATGGCAGCTCCATAGTAAGCTACGGCCATGTTGGCGTTGTTCTTGATGGCTTCGTTGAACGAATTCTCTGCGCTGGAATAATCCTTGGTCAGCAACTGGGCCAGTCCTTTGTTGAAAAGGTTAACATCGGTGGTCAGTGCGGAGGACTCTGAACGAACGGCAGCGTCGTACTTGGCAATGTAGATTTCCGAGGCGCCTTTCACGCCGTTGATACCGCGCGCTACGTCATTGCTGGCGCCGTTGAGGGCCTTGTTGGCATAGCTTGAGGCTTTGTACGGGTTCTTGTTCATGAGGGCAATCGTGGCCATGTTGGCGTTGACTTCAGGCGTTTCACGAATCTTGGCGGCAAGTTCGAGCTGGGCGGTAGCTTTCGGAGCCAGTTCGCCGGCGCGGGAAGGGTTCTCGATAGCCTGCTGAATGTAAGCGGCGCCCAGGTTGTTGTGGGCATTCCAGTTCGTTCCCTTCTTCGTTGCGGCCGTATAGATGGCAATCTTTTCATCGAGTGAAGGCGTAAGCGTTGCTGCGTACATCAGCTCTTCAAAGCTGAGCGCGTCCATTGATCCACCTTGGGCAATTTGCTTGGCCAAAACGGAAATTTCCGGATCGGTCTTCTTCTTCTTGATGGTCAGGATTTCAGTCTTGGCAGTTCGCAAACCGGGATAAACATCCTTGAACACTTTCTTGTAGGTCTTCAGTTTTTCCAGTTGCTTCTGTTGGCTGGTAAAATCTCCACCGCTGTTGATGATGTTGAGGTACGCAGATTTTTCATCTGAGGAGATGCCTTGATAGGCTGCCAGGGCATTCTTGAATTCAGTCCAATCGTCAACCACCGGTTTCAGGATGAACTTGATGGAATCAGCTTTCTTCTGGTAGTCGTACTTCTTCATCTGAGCGCGGTAGTATTTCTCAATGGCGGCGGCCCGCTCTTCTGAGAGTTTGCTGTTGATCCGCTCACGACCTTCCGGCGAGTGTGTACCGGTGATAGTCACGGTACGCGTCACGTTCTTTGAGGCGATGAAGGCGTCGAGTTGTTTCCCTTTATCGCTGTTGGTTTCGGAACGGCGCAGGGTTGACTTGCTCTGCTCGAAAATGAAGTCAGGGATAACCACCGGAATGATTTCCTCTTTGTTATTGTAACCATGATCGGCGTAGGCTGCATAGAAGGAGTTCTTCACCAGTTTGGAAGTGGTGATGACGCCGGTCGCCACATCCATACGGGGTGTCTTTTTCGAGCTGGTACCCTTGGCGGCGACACCTTCTACCTGTACGGTACCGATCCGGTACTCAGGTTGATAAGGGAAGCTGATGGATTTGGAAATCTTCGGCTGCTCCGTTGCGGCATTCGCAAAGTCGTTGCCGTTGAAAACAATGGCAGGCAACGACAGCTCCTTGTCACCATACTTGTAAAAGCTGTTAAGGGTGTAGGTGGTACCTTTCTTCAACATCTTCACCGGAAGCGCGGCAGACATTTCGTAGGCTACAGAGTCTTTGTGAACTTCCAGCGGGTTGGGGGCAACCTGGAGGTTCTGCTGCTTCGCAAGCTTGATCATTTGCGGCAGCGTGCAACCGGACAAGCCGAGCAGGCTGACGATGATGAAGGAGTAAACTGCTTTTCTCATGGATGGTTTATTAGAGGTTTCAAAATGGAGCGACAAAGCTACGTTTGCGGCCCTTTTTATGCAATCCAAAGGCAAAAAATAAACGCCAGACAACCCCTGTCCGCCGTCAAACGGTGTATATTTGCAGTCGGCATTTTGGCGCATGCTCAAAGGCCATGCAGGGTTGAAATACGCGTTAAGCGGGCACATGGAGTACATCAGGCAAATAAGCCGGTTTTTTGAAAATCACGCCTTTGGCGTTTGTTCAGCACTGGGTGAAAAGCTGGGCATTGCCTCATCCAGCATTCGATTGTTCTTCATCTACGCGTCGTTTCTAACGCTTGGATCGCCCGTTATCATCTACCTGGCGCTGGCATTCGTGATGAACATTCGCAAACATTTGCGCAGGAGCCGAAGCTCAATCTGGGACTTTTAGCCCAGCACTTCCGACGCTTTCCTCTTCCTGAGGACAAAGAAGTCCCACACTACCCAACCCGTGTATCGTGCGGAAAGATGACGATAGCCCAGTGGCGCTGATCGTTTGCGGCGGGCTACTTCATTCTGAAAATTCCGGAAGAAGTGTGCGTGAGCTTTCCAAACGGCAAGCCCGTCACGTACCGTGCCGGCCAGCACGAACTTGATGGCGGCCACCCAGTCCAGGGCCAGGCGAAGCGGAAATTTCAGCAGCAATTCGGACGGTGTCATGTTGTTGTAGATCAGGCTGAGCCCGTTCCGGAAATTCAGGTAGGTCTTACGGGGGTTGGAAGAAGACAGGGTACCTCCGCCCAGGTGATAGACCGTACTCGCGCCCGTATAATACACACGCTGACCGGCGCGTTGAAGCCTCCAGCACAAGTCAATCTCTTCCATGTGGGCAAAGAAGTCCTCATCGAGTCCGCCCAACTTGTGATACCACTCGCTGCGGATCATCATGCAGGCACCCGACGACCAGAAGATATCCCGCTCATCGTCGTACTGATGCTCATCTTTTTCCAGGTGATAGAACATCCGGCCACGACAGAACGGGTAGCCCATCGCATCCATCATGCCGCCACCGGCTCCCGCATATTCAAAATGATCCCGGTGCTGTTCTGAAAGAACTTTAGGCTGAACGGCAGCGATGTCAGGGAACCGATCCAGCACAACTTCCATCGGCGTCAACCACCCCGATGTTACTTCGACATCCGAATTGAGGAGCACATAACGTTCGGCCTGTACCTGTTTCAGCGCCAAATTGTACCCACCACAGAAGCCCAGATTCTTCGTGAGTGCGATTTGCTCTATGGAAGGATAGTGTTGCGAAAGCCACGCCAGGGATTGATCGGTGGAGGCGTTGTCCACGACAATGATGCGAGCTGACGAACTGTAGGTCACCACGGAAGGAATAAACCGTTCCAGCAGCGCCCTTCCGTTGTAATTCAAAATGACGACGGCTGTGGAGCTCATCCCATCAGCTGGCTAAAATCAAGTCCGGGTATGTTGGGCATCAACCCTTCAGTGCTCTTCCGGAGTTCTTCACGGGCGCGTACTTCCGCTTCTTCCATGGCTTTGTTCGTCGCTGCGACAACGAGGTCCTGCACAAGTATCTTGTCGTTGCTAGTCAGGATGGACGGGTCGATTTCAACGACCAGCACTTTTTTCTTTCCATTCACCGTGACTTTCACCATGCCGGCTCCCGACTCGCCCGAAACAACAATTCGTTCAAGGTTGGCCTGGGCCTCACGCAGCTTGGCCTGCATTTCCTTCACTTTACCCATCATCTTCATCATGTCCAGCATGGCGGCAGGAATTTAATCGGGCAAAGGTAATGGTCTCGGGCGAAACTAGCGGATCAGCGCCACGGTGCCCTCCTGGGAATAGGTGCGTCCGGCCTTGTCGGTGATGTCCACTTTCCAGATATAGGTGGACGCAGGCATGGGGCGCCCATTGCTGGAGCCATCCCAGGGTTCATTTTTCTCGGTGGCAAACAGCGCAACCCCCCAGCGGTCGAAGACAATCAGCTTGATCTTCTGGATGTATTGTCCCTGCACGAGGAATCCGTCATTCAACCCGTCGCCGTTGGGCGTGAAGGCAGTTGGGTAATACAAGTTCGAGTTGCGGATGATTTCCAACTCGTTCGAAAGGGCAAATACCATGGCCGGGTCATTGGGCACGGCTCTTACCACATAGCGTACATACTGGTTGTCCGGATCGGCCACATCGTCAAGAAAGGTGGTATCCGTGGAAGCTTTGGTAACGGACTGAATCAACCCGCCCTGCAAGTCATATTTTTCAACAACGTATTTTTTGACACCCGCCTTCCAGCCCCGGTAGCCGGACCAGGTAACCGTGATGCTGTTGGTTTGACTGAGCGTGCCGTACAACTGTACGGGACAAATGGCCGGTGGAGCGGCACTCAGGTTGTCACAGCGATCCACGTAATCGATCTTGTAACAATACTTTCCATTGGTGGTGTAGGTGTTGTCGGCAAAAGGTGATGCCGGGGCTTTTGAATAGAACTGAAAGGTACCGCCTGCAGAGGATCGTTTAACATTATAATCGATTGGGATGAAGAGCGGGTCCTGCGTCCATGTCAGCGTAGCCGTACTTCCGGATACAGTCGCCGTGACATCATCAATGGCGGTCGGTATTTTCGTTGAGAAGGCGGTGTCGGATTTTTCCAGGGACACACTGGTCCTCCCGCCGCCG
>JAYRNL010000127.1:0-21445 GCA_041912235.1 Cyclobacteriaceae bacterium | reverse complement strand
GAATGATGCATCTAAAAGAAACCAAACACCTATTGTATTTGGCAATCAAACAGATAGATTTCCTATAGCCGATTTAAATGAATTGTTTTATGAAAGAGAGCGTAGCAAGCAAGTATCTGAAATAACTTTTACCAACGTAACTCTCCTTAGTGAAGAGGACGGTCAAGTCAAATCATTACCAGGTTTTCAAAGGGGATATCATAAAGTTCCAACAAATCAACTTGGTGCGGCCAATTCATTTATTAAAATTTGTGGTTCACAACTAGTTGACGCTGAGATTCAAAGCTTGGCCGATGAGGTAAGGTCAAAATTAAACTATAAGCGTAAGCAAATGGAAGTTTGGTCAAGTAATGGTTCTGGCAGCATCGTCACCCCAGATTTTACTTATTCGATGGAAATATTCCAATCAGATGCTGATCCGGGTAACTACATTTTGCTACGTAAACTCGAAAGCTTCAGAAATTCAAATACTATCCTTGAAGGCGAGTTTAATTCCATATTCTCTAATCATTTTGAGAAACTCCAGTTTGATCTTCCAACTACTGTTAAAATAGAAGAGTTAATTGACAAAATAGAAAATCTTGAGAATGACAAAATTGAAGTACAGTATATACCTGGAGACATGTCTACATGTACGGTATCAATAGAGGGCCTATCAAATGATATAGTCGTTACTAGTAGTTCAATCTCAATTACTTCTAATTTCAAGACCAGTCCGTTGAACTTAATTTCAATCTATAAAGAGACACATAAGGTTCTATTAGCCCATCCGGATTTAAAACTCCTTGGTGAATAGAAGTTTGGCAATGCCTTCGGCCCGGGCTATTCGCTGCAAGTCCGGCCTCGCTTCTGCCAACACACTTCGTGCTTTCCGCTTCTACCCCAATTACTTTTGCCAGCGCAGCAGCAACACACTTTGTCCAGGCCGCACATCCCTCCCCTGCCTACGCGAGGCGCTTCGGCAGGCAAGGCGCTCCAAAGCCTGACCAAAGAGTGTCGCTGCCCCAGCCCGTTCGTTGAATGGAAATATTTGGTTTCGAATGGCCCCCGCGCAAAAAACTTCAGCAAAGACTCGGTATGGCCCGGAAACCAAAGCTACTTAACATAACGCCGTACATTATATAACGATATAAGGGATGTATGACAGCCGGTTATGATTGCCAAAACAAAGCTTTCAATGGGCATGCAACGTTTGGCGAACAGTGGTCATGGAATCTATTGTGCCCGTTTTCATGCAAAAAATGAAACTTTTCGCATAATCCGAGTATCCACATAGTTGAGTTCATACGTTCTATCCTTACCTAACCTAATTGCCTGAATCATGAACAAAAGGAACTACCTGATCGCAGCCGCCGGCGCCGTCGTATTGATTGTCGCCTATTTCGCCGTCCGCGGCGGACAGGATGGCGCAGCTTCCGATATCTTGTCGGCTGTAAAACGAGGGCAATTCCGGGTTGAAATTGAAACCACGGGCGAATTGGAGGCGAAGAACTCTGTCAAAATCATGGGCCCCCAGCAACTGCGCAACTTTCAGATCTGGCAAGTCACCATTCAGAATATTGTCGATGAAGGCACGGTCGTCAAGAAAGGCGACTGGATTGCAACGCTCGACCGGTCGGAGTTCCAGAAGAAATTTGTCGACAAACAGATCGAACTGGAAAAGGCCAACTCGAAATTTGTCCAAACCCAACTCGACACCACGCTCCAACTCCGCCAGGCCCGCGACGAGCTCATCAACTTGAAATACGCCACCGACGAGAAACAGATCATCCTCGACCAGTCGCAGTTCGAACCACCGGCTACCATCAAACAAGCCGAGATCAACCTCGACAAAGCGAAGCGTGCTCATGAGCAGGCGCTCGAGAACTACAAAATCAAGAAGAACCAGAACAACGAAAAAATGCGCGAAGTGTCCGCCGAACTAAGAAAGGTTCAGGGCGATTTCGCCAACATGACAGCCGTGCTCCAGTCTTTCGACGTTCACGCACCCGAGGACGGCATGGTCATCTACGAGAAAGGCTGGGACGGCAAGCCCATCAAAGCGGGCTCGCAAATCCAGATGTGGGAGCCCACGGTAGCCACCCTCCCCGATTTGTCCAAGATGATTTCCAAGACCTTTGTCAATGAGGTGGACGTACGCAAGGTCAAAGCCGGACAGCGTGTTGATGTCGGACTGGACGCCTACCCCGACAAGAAATTGTCTGGCATGGTTGTGCATGTGGCCAACGTGGGAGAACAACGACCCAACTCTGACGCTAAAGTTTTTGAAGTACGCATCGAACTCGACGGCACCGACCCGACGTTGCGTCCGTCGATGACGACGAGCAACCGCATCATCGCCAGCGTCACGGAAAACTCGCTGTTCGTACCGCTCGAGTGCCTCCATACCCAGTTGGATTCGATCACGTTTGTTTATGTGAAGAACGGCATGGCCACACGCAAGCAGGAAGTCATCGTGGGCGAAACCAACGCCAACGAGGCTGTGATTATTGCCGGCCTGCAGGAGAATGACAGGGTATACCTCTCGGTGCCCGGAATAGGGGATTCAGGAGATGTACAGTTGCTTCCGGAACTCAACGGCAAGCGCGGGAAGAAAAAGGAGGCCAAAGCACAAGCAGCCTCCCTCCCAGCCCAACCAACACCCAACGGTAGCCACTAGTCGCTCATGTTGTCACCACGATTACTGGCCAATTTTTACATTGCCGTCGATGCGGTGATGGCCAATAAGCTCCGGTCGCTCCTCACCGGCCTGGGGATCATCTTCGGCGTCGCTGCGGTGATCGCCATGCTCGCCATTGGCCGCGGAGCGCAGCAGGAGTTGCTTGAACAGATCAGGCTCGTCGGCGTCAACAACATCGTGATCAAGCCCGTGCTGGAACAAAAGGAGGAAAAAGTGGATGAAGGCCCCGGCAAGAAAGAGAAGCAGAAGTTCACACCGGGTCTTACTGTGCGCGACCTGAAGAGCATCCAGGAGATGATCCCGGTGGTCTCCAAGACCAGCCCCGAGATCCTGCTTGAGACGTATGTCATCCGCAAAGGCTACAGGCGGTCTGCCAAACTGGTAGGCGTGGAGCCGTCGTACTTTGAGATTTTCAACTTCAACCTCCGCGAAGGGCAGATGTTTAACGAAGAGCAGAGGAAGATCGGCGCACCCGTCTGCATCATTGGTCAGGGTATCAAAAGCCGCTTCTTCCCTACCGAAGATCCTGTGGGCAAAACCATCAAGGTAGGGCCACACTGGCTCACCATCGTCGGTGTGCTTGACGAGCGACTTGTCTCGCAGTCGAGCATCAGCAAGCTGGGTATACGCGATTACAACATGGACGTGTATGCACCGCTGCAAACGATCCTCATTCGCTATAAGAACCGCGACCTGATCACTGCCGAGGCCTTGCGACTGGCCACCATGCGCAGCAACGGCATGATCAACAATAATGCGACCCCGACCGTGGAAGAAGCCGAGGCGGCCCGCAACTATCATCAGCTCGACAAACTCGTTATCCAGGTTGACGAAACAGCATCACTGCAACCGGTGGCCGATATTCTTCAACGGATGCTGAAGCGCAGGCATTACGACGTCGTGGACTTCGAGATTGAGATCCCCGAACTCCTGCTGAAGCAGCAGCAGCGAACCAATGACATATTCAACTACATCCTGGGGGCCATCGCCGGGATATCGCTCCTGGTGGGCGGCATTGGAATCATGAACATCATGCTGGCGTCCGTATTGGAGCGAATCAAAGAGATCGGCTTGCGACTGGCGCTTGGTGCCGAGAAAAAGGATATCGTCCAGCAGTTCCTGTTTGAAGCCATGATGATCAGCGTGACGGGGGGAGTCATCGGCGTGGCGCTGGGGGCATCCATGGCCTACATCATTTCCAATATCGCCGACATCCCCACCATCATCAGCCTGGCTTCGATCGGCCTGTCGTTCGGCGTAGCCGCTTCGGTTGGCCTCATCTTCGGCATCGCGCCGGCGCGAAAGGCGGCCATGCAGGATCCCATCGCATCATTACGTTATGAATAAAATACTCCTGTGCCTGGCAGGCCTCGCTCTGCCATTCACGCACGCCCATGGCCAGCATACCTTCACCATGGCTGATGTAGTCCAGCGTTCCAAGAGCCAGTCGCCGATGTACCGCCAGATCGAGACGCGTAAGGAGACCCGCTACTGGCAGTACCGCACGTACAAGACCAACTATACTCCACAGGTCCGACTCATCAGCAACAATGCCGGGCCACTGTATACCAACAGCATCTCTCCGATCCGCCAGCCGGATGGTTCCATTGAGTACATCCCCATCAACCAATTCAACCCGGGGCTCAACCTGTCGCTGCAGCAACCCATCCAATGGACGGGTGGAATGCTCTCGTTCAATTCGATTTACAACTACTTCAACAACATATCCGGCAATACCACGCAATGGAACGGGACGCCCATGAACATCCAGCTCAATCAACCCGTTTTTGCTTACAACTCACTTAAATGGGATCGGCGAATTGAGCCCATCAAATACGAAGAGTCGAAGCGGGATTATGCGGAGGGTATGGAAGCGATTTCACGTGAGGCGGTAAACAACTTCTTCAACGTACTCCAGGCGCAGGTGAACCTGCAGATCTCGCAGTACAACCTCGCCAACAACGATACGATTTATCAGATTGAGAAAGGGCGCTATAACATTGGTACCACCTCAGAGGACAAGTTGTTGCAAGTTGAACTTCAGTTGTTGCGTTCGCGCCAGGATGTTGCCCAGGCGAAACTGGACCTGCAGACGGCGAGCCTGCAGTTGCGCACCTTCATGGGCTTGCGCAATAGCGACCCCTTCACCCTGGAGTTACCCCGGGAGATTCCTGAGTTCCAGGTGGCTGAAGAAGAAGCGCTGAATCACGCCAAAGAAACCCGCTCGGCCTACATCGCCTTTGAGAGGCGAAAACTGGAAGCCAACCAGGCGGTGGCTCAGGCGCGCGGTCAACTGTACCAGGTATCGGTCACGGCTTCGTTTGGTTTGAACAACGTGGGTTCAACCTTCCAGGAGTTGCACAAGGATCCCTCACGTCAGCAATTTGCCAACCTTACCTTCAACATCCCGATTGTCGATTGGGGCCGCCGCAAAGCGGTTACGCGTACGGCGGACGCGAACAAACGCCTGAATGACTTTATCATCAGCCAGGATGAGGTGACTTTCGAGCAGGAGATTCTTACCCAGGTGCGTCAGTTTGAAATGCTGAAACTGCAAATCGAGATTACGAAAAAGTCGGACGAAGTTGCGCAGAACCGCTATACCGTGGCCCAGAATCGCTACCTCATCGGCAAGATCGATATCACCAACCTCAACATCGCGCTGACGGAAAAGGATGCGGCGAAGCGAAGCTACATCCTGGCGCTGAAATCGTTTTGGACGGCATACTATGACCTGAGAAGGCTAACCTTGTACGACTTCGCTGAATCGAAGTACCTGTACAATCCCTACGACTCCAAGTAGAATTACCAGCCAGCCCCCCCATGGTCAACCACCCGCCAGAATCCATTCAGTGTCCATTATGTGTCCAATAAGCGTCCATTATTCCTTGCGCTACCACGGCGTCTCCACGGCCTTGCAGTCCAGGAGCCACGCATGCTTCCCGTGGTCTCCATCCACAGGATACCGATAGACCTGATTTATTCACGCATAAGCACAATCAATTTGATTTATTAGCCACCCTGCCGTAGTCTTGAATCCAGATTATTCACTTCCACCTAATTAACTCACACCATGGGAAACAACGGATCCAATAACGGCGAATCAAAATGCCCCTTTCACGGGGGACCACTAAAGCAAGGCGCAGGTGCCGGAACCCGCAACCGCGACTGGTGGCCCAACCAGCTCAAACTCAATATCCTCAGGCAACATTCTTCATTGTCTGATCCAATGGATAAACAGTTTGATTATGCAAAGGAGTTTAATTCATTGGATCTCAAGGCTGTAAAGAAGGACATTGTTGAACTGATGACCACGTCACAAGACTGGTGGCCGGCAGATTACGGTCATTATGGTCCCTTCTTTATTCGGATGGCCTGGCACAGTGCCGGAACCTACCGCATATCGGATGGCCGTGGCGGTGGAGGCACCGGTCAGCAACGCTTTGCTCCCCTAAACAGCTGGCCCGACAACGCCAACTTGGACAAGGCCCGACTCCTTCTGTGGCCCATCAAGAAGAAATATGGCAAGAAACTCTCCTGGGCTGATCTTATGATCCTTGCCGGCAACTGCGCGCTGGAATCCATGGGGTTCAAGACATTCGGCTTTGCCGGCGGCCGACCCGACGTTTGGGAACCGGAGGAGGACGTCTATTGGGGCTCTGAGTCCAAATGGTTGGGCGACAACCGTTATACCGGCGACCGGGAACTGGAGAACCCGCTCGGTGCCGTGCAAATGGGTCTGATCTACGTCAACCCCGAAGGACCTAATGGCAAGCCCGACCCTATCGCCGCCGCCCGCGACACCCGGGAGACGTTCGGACGTATGGCCATGAATGATGAAGAGACAGTGGCTCTGATTGCAGGAGGCCATACCTTCGGCAAGACGCACGGTGCCGCAGATCCGGGCAAATACGTCGGTCGTGAACCGGCGGCCGCCTCCATCGAAGAGCAGAGCATGGGCTGGAAGAACACGTTCGGAAAAGGCAACGCCGGTGATACCATCACCAGCGGGCTCGAAGGCGCCTGGACGACCACACCAACCAAATGGAGCAATAACTTCTTCTGGAACTTGTTTGGCTACGAATGGGAACTGACCAAGAGTCCGGCCGGCGCTCAACAGTGGATCCCGAAGCACGGCATGGGTGCCGGCACGGTTCCCGATGCACATGATCCCGCCAAACGACATACACCGGTCATGCTCACCACCGACCTCGCCCTGCGCTTCGACCCTGCTTACGAAAAAATATCGCGTCGCTTCCTCGATAACCCCGACCAGTTCGCTGACGCGTTCGCGCGCGCATGGTTCAAGCTGACCCACCGCGACATGGGCCCTCGTGCACGATACCTCTGCCCCGAGGTCCCCAAGGAAGAACTCATTTGGCAGGATCCCATCCCCGCGGTAACCTATAAACTGATTGACGAAGCTGACATCTCGGCATTGAAGGCGAAAGTGCTCGCCTCCGGCCTTTCCGTTTCGCAGCTGGTATCAACGGCATGGGCCTCTGCGTCAACGTTCCGTGGCTCCGACAAGCGCGGCGGCGCCAACGGTGCGCGCATCCGCCTTGCACCCCAGAAGGATTGGGAAGTGAATAACCCTGCCCAGCTGGCCAGCGTGCTTAAAACGCTTGAGGGTATTCAGAACGAATTCAACAAGTCAGCCGCCGGTGGTAAGAAGATATCACTTGCCGACCTGATCGTCCTTGCCGGTTGCGCCGGTGTCGAGAAGGCGGCGAAGAACGCCGGCTTCAACGTTACCGTGCCTTTCTCGCCGGGCCGTAACGACGCCACCGCGGAGCAAACCGATGTAGAATCGTTCGCCGTGCTGGAGCCGTTCGCCGATGGTTTCCGCAATTATGCCAAGAGCAAACACCAGGCTGCAGCCGAAGATCTTCTTGTCGACAAGGCTGAGCTGCTCAACCTGACCGCTCCGGAGATGACCGTGCTGGTCGGCGGCATGCGGGTGATGAACACCAACTGGGACAAATCGAAACACGGAGTATTTACCAGTCGTCCCGAGTCGCTCACCAATGACTTCTTCAGCAACCTGCTTGACCTGGGCATCCAGTGGTCCGCGACATCCGATGCGAAAACAGTATTCGAAGGCCGGGACCGGAAGACAGGTTCTGTCAAGTGGACAGGCACACGCGTTGACCTGATTTTTGGATCAAATGCCGAGCTTCGAGCCTTAGCCGAAGTCTACGCTTGCGAAGATGCCAAAGAAAAGTTCGTGAAGGATTTCGTGGCAGCGTGGAACAAGGTGATGAACCTCGACCGGTTTGATCTGAAATAACCGGTAATTCTTAGCTTTGAAGGAGCGGCACAGCAACGTGCCGCTCTTTTTTTTACTTCCCCGGCCCCCTCCCATTTCCGGTTCATTACTGTTCATTTTTCAACACCTGTATTCCTCAGAAACGCTGAATTCAGCCAAGCTGCAGGCAATGTTCTTTGGGTCCGGTTTTGGCAACGACTCCGTTACCAACCTATCCGTATGTTATTCAACTACCTCAAGACCGCCGTTCGCAGCCTGCTCCGGTATCGCTTCTTCAGCTTTATCAACATCGCCGGATTGGCGGTGGCCATGTCCATCTGCATGATGCTCATCATGCTGATCGCCGACCAGCTGAACTACGACCGATACAACACAAATGCTGACCGAATTTACCGAGTCACCACACTTGATGTCAATAGCGACGGGCGCGTCATGACCGAGAACCAGCGGAACTCAGCCTCCTGTATGCCGTTGGGCCCCGAGCTGCTGGCCAACTACACCGGCGTAGAACAGGCGGTTCGCTTGATGCGGGGATTCGGAAATAACTGGCTCCAATTCGAAAACCAGGACGTCAACATCCCGCTCAGCGGCTTCTTTGCTGATCAGGGCGTCCTGGAGTTCTTTCAATACGAACTGCAATTCGGTAACCCCGCTGATGCGCTGGCTGAACCCTTCACGGTGGTATTGTCCCGCGAATCAGCCAATCGCCTGTTCAAGGAAGAGAATCCCGTCGGGCAGACAATCAAGGTCGGTGACCTCGGTACTTACACGGTGACCGGTGTGCTCAAACAGTCCACCAGGAAGTCGCACATTGTCTTCGACGGACTTGCCAGCATGGCGTCGGTAAAAAGTCTGGAAGCATCAGGCAAGATGAAGCCTTCCCTGGATAACTGGAGCCAATACGGGAAAGGCTGGACCTATATCCTTGCTGAACACGGCGCAACGAAAGAAGAGATCCAGCTTCAGCTGGACCAGGTGTATGCCAGGCATATAGCACCCGTTAACAAACCTGGTTTTTATAAGATGGCTTTCGGCCTTCAGCCACTACTGTCAATCACGCCAGGGGATGTCATGAATAACAGCATCGGCCCCGTGATGCTTTGGATCTTCCTCTATATCCTTGGCGGTCTCGCCCTGGTGATCCTGCTCACGTCCTGTTTCAATTTTACGAATCTCTCGATAGCACGATCACTCACGCGATCCCGCGAAATAGGCATACGGAAGGTTTCTGGTGCTGCCCGATGGCAGATCTTTTCTCAGTTCATGACCGAAGCGGTTGTGGTTGCGATCGCAGCCCTGCTAATGGCCATACTGCTCCTCGAGGTGCTTAAGCCCATGCTGCTCCAGTTGAACTTCGCCCGCTTTTTCCGCTGGGATCTGTACGCGGGCCCCGGTGTGTACGCCGTGTTCCTGGTCTTTGCCGTGGTAGCAGGACTGCTGGCCGGCTTCTTTCCCGCCGTAGTCATGTCAGGCTTTCAGCCGATCGCTGTCCTCAAGAATCTTTCCAACCTCAAACTATTTTCAAGAATGGGCCTGCGAAAAACACTGCTTGTGTCACAGTTCGCTTTGTCGTTCCTGTTTATTGTCACCGTGCTCACCATCTACAGTCAGCTTGACCTTTTCACGCACCAGGATCACGGCTTCAACATGAAGAACAATATCCTGCTCAAACTCAATAAGACCAACGCTGAAGTGCTGAAGGCTGAATTGCAGAAATACAGCAACCTGACCTCGATAACCGCGACCTCACACGTACCGGCCGCCGGCACCTCGCACGGTGCAAATATTGTCCGCCACGCCGGCGATGCAGCCATCATAGACGCTGGCTATTTCACAGTCGATGAGGATTATGCGGACAATATGAAACTGAATCTGGTTTCCGGCAAGTTCTTCGGCCAGGAGCATAGTGCTACGAAGAACAGCTTCGCGGTGATCAATGAGGCCGCGGCAAAAAGCTTGGGTTTCGAACGAGTGCAGGATGCCGTGGGTGAGTCTTTTGAGCTTCTCAATGATTCTACCACCCGGACCATCATCGGCGTGGTGGGCAATTACAACCACCGCGACCTTACCCGAGCCATTTCACCCGTGGTGCTACTTTATGAATCCTCTTCTAACAGCGTACTGCAGGTTGCGTATGTAGGCTCCTATCACCAGGCGGCGGCTGCGATTGAAAAGGCATGGACTGCCGTCAACCCGGGCCTGAAGGCTGATTATGTCCCCGTGGAATCCGAAATAAACAAATATTACGAGCTTGTCTTTGGGGACCTCGCCCGGGTCGTCGGCTTTATCTCCTTCCTGGCCATCCTCATCTCCTGCCTGGGCTTGCTGGGCATGGCCACCTATGCAACAGAAACACGGATCAAGGAGATATCCATCCGCAAAGTTCTGGGAGCGACGCAATCGGCCATCGTCTTGCTGTTGTCGCGGAGCTTTGTATCCATATTGGGGATAGCGATTGGCGTGGGAATGCCCCTGGCTTGGTTCATCAACAACCTTTGGCTGGAGCAGATCGCCTACCGTACGCACATAGGCTTTGGAATACTTGGCCTGGGCGTGCTGGTGATTTCTATTTTTGGCCTGCTCACCGTGGGCTCACAGACCTTCAGGGCGGCGGCGGTTAATCCTGCGGAGCAATTGAAGGGAGAATAACGTGTTTACGTGCCTGCGTGTCCAGGTGTTTACGTGTATTTGTGTTATGGTGATTGTGTTAGAAGGCTATCGGAGTGACGGCCTTCTAACACCAATCAACCACCTTAGACGTTTACTGTAACGCGAAGGAATGTGGCGGGGATAGAGGTGCGGCGAGTGCTTCCACTGGTATTCTGACTCTTAAGTAAGGCCTCCAGTTCTCGTTGCAGGTCTTCGGACCTCCCTTCCTTTTCGGCGGCTTCAAAGGCATTCATGGTAGGGCCGTAATAGCTCCTGAAGAGCTTGACGAATTCCTGCGTTGAACCATTGAAGTTGAAGAGGTAGGTGTCACGCTGGAATGAAACCCGCTCCCGGGCAATGCCGGCCTGACCAAAACGCTCAAGCACATTACCTTCCACGCCCCACAGCATGGGACTCAGAAAACCAGGAGGCGGTGGCGGCGTGTACGCTGAGCTGATCCGGAGAATCTGGGCCACCATCGTGGGATCTCCGGGAATCCAGTTGCCCATTACAATCCGTCCGCCCGGTTTCGTTACACGCACCATTTCTTTGGCAACGTCTACGGGCCTCGGCGCGAACATGGCGCCAAAAATACTGACGACCAGGTCGAAGGTTTGATCGGCCTGGTATTTCAGGTCGCAGGCGTCACCTTCCTCGAAGGAGATGTTCTTCAGTTCCTCGCGAAGAGCGCGGATGTTGCCGGCATGAACCAGGTTGGCCGCAATGTCCACGCCAAGCACTTTGGCGCCCAATCGTGCTGCCGGGATCGCCGTCGTGCCATCGCCGCAGCCCAGGTCAAGAACGCGCATGCCTTTGGTGATGCCCAGTTGCTTCACCAGCGCTTCTCCACTCTCTCGCATGGTGGCCGCAATCCGGGTAAAGTCGCCTTTCTCCCACAAGGCTTTATTCGGGTTGACTACGGAGGCGGCAGGGATTTGTGTTTGCATATGATTGTTGAATTAATAAGTTACATGTTCAATCCGATAATGAGCAGCTCGGCTTGCATGATGTTCCATACAATGAGCGCCACCACACTGAGGCCCAGGATAACGGCCAGTACTTTCTTCACGGTTGTGTCTTTCATAAGTCTTTTGTTTACAATTGCTTTCGAACGGCAAAACTACCGGGGTGGTGACGCGCTTCGCTTGGCAGTTTTTTCCAATAACATGGCAGGACGTTTCACCCGTGCCTTGCATTACCCGATACCGGCAATGCCCACATGAAAACCAGCTTGACGAGCGGTAGAAAACGGATGCGGCGTGGTAGAGGGGAACGAATTGAACCCCTGCCTGCTACACAATGACATGTTCCTGGAACAGGATGACAAGTCGTTCAGCGCGTTATGACGAAGGAATTCAGGCTTTCCGGCCTTCTTCGTTGCCTTGTTGCGCCCGTGCTTCGTAGGACGTCGGTGAGACGCCAAAATGCTTTTTGAACGTCTTGGAGAAGTGGGAATAATCGTCAAACCCAACCTTCAGCGCAATCTGGGTAACGGTATCAGCCTTGCTGTCGATCAGTCGGGCCGCCGTACGCAGCCGTATGGTGCGGATCAGCTCGCTGGGAGGAAAGCCTGTGATGGTCTTGATCTTCCGATGAAGGCTGGTGCGGCTCATATGAAGCTCATCGGCCATCGACTCCACGCTGAACTGCGCATCATCCAGGTGTCGCTCCACCACGGATATGGCTTCGCGCAAGATCTTTTGATCCTGCGATTCGGCCGGCCCGTCGTGGTGGCTGACCAATGAGGCCTTGACGGCTTCCTGGATTTCCTTGTTACGGGCAGTCAGGTAGTCGATTTCCAGGTTGAGCAACTGCCGGTTTTTCCGGTAGCGGAACCGTTGAAGCTGGTAAAGCCCTGCTCCCATCACGATGACCACGGCCACAATTCCCAGAAGGATGTTGTTCCAGATGGACTTGATACGTTTCTCATCTTCGAGGATTTGAATGTTCTTTTCCTTCAGCTCGAGCGCATGCCGGCTCTCCAACTCCACGATCTGCCTGACCTTCGAGGCATTGAGCAGGCTGTCGCGAACATCATAGTACTTCCTCAGGTAGACAACGGCTTCGTCGCCCTTGCCCTGTTGGAGTTTGATATCCACCAGCCCGGAGTAAGCATGACGGATGACGCGCCTCAATCCCAGACTTCGGGCCAACTTCAAGGCATCCAACAAACTGGACTCGGCCTGTTTCAGGTCCTTGCCACGGAGATAGGCGTGTCCGATGATGGCCGTAATGGACGCTTTCGCGATCAGATTGCCGGTTTCATTGGCGAGATCCAAAGCCTTCTTAAAGTAGGTGATGGCCAATGCCGGATTCTCGATGGCATAGCATTCTCCGATATTCGACACAATTCTTGGGTAGTTAATGGGGTCTACCGAGTGAGCCTTACCCAATTCATAAGCCTTGTTGTAAAGTTTCAGCGCGCTGTCTTCCCGGTGGTCGATGAACTGCACCACGCCCATCAGGTTGTAGATGCTGCACTGCAGCTCCCAGTTCTTGTACTTCACCGCCAACTGCTCGGCATGCTGGAGCGCTTCCCAGGCCTTCTCCCGTTCCGCCACATCCATATAACCTCGGGCCAACACATAGTAACTCTCCGCCTGGATCAGTTCGTTGTGAATTTCCTGCGCGATACGAAGGGCGTCAAGTACCTCCTGGATAGCCAGGTCATTGTCGCCCAGCGACCAATAGGAAAACCCCTTTTGGTTTTTGGCACGGGCAACGCCTTCCGGGTAACCGATCTGCTGGGCCTGGATCAACGCTTCATCGGCGTAACTCAAGGAGCGGTAAGAATCAATCCACTGGTTCTTCTTGCTCATCGCAATGCGGTCATGAACAGAGGCTGTGTCAACGGATTGACAATAACCGGCATGCGAAAACAGGATTGTCGAAAGAGCCAGTACTAACCCGAACCGCTTCATGCCTGCAAATATAGCCCTTGCCAAAGCGTGACATAATAAGGCTAGCATGCTCTACCTGATAAACTTTGATCTATTTTTGCCCATTGCCCTCACTAACGCACAAATACCTACGGTTCATCCTGGCCGCTATGCTCCTGGCGGTACCCTTCTCCTGCTCCTCGCCTGCTTTGCCCGCCTATAAGAATCCCCTAGTTCCCGTTCGTGACCGCGTGGCCGACTTGCTTGCCCGCATGTCCCCGGAAGAAAAGTTCTGGCAACTGTTCATGGTTCCCGGTGACCTGAGTGAAGGGAAAGAGAAGTACAGGCACGGCATCTTCGGCCTCCAGGTGAGGCCAGCAGCGTTGACGGATCCTTCCGGACAAATCATAACCTCGGCGAGCAGCTATCCACCCAAGGAGGCGGCGCGAAAAATCAATGCCATCCAAAAATACTTTGTAGAAGAGACCCGGCTTGGCATTCCCATCATTCCTTTTGAGGAGGCGTTGCATGGTTTGGTAAGTCCCGGCTCGATCAGTTACCCGGTGCCGATCGCCTTCGCGGCCACCTGGGATACCGCACTGGTTCACAAAATCTCCGCAGCCATCGGACTCGAAGCCAGGGCCCGCGGCTTCCGCGATGTTCTTTCTCCCGTGGTGAATATTGCCGACGACCCACGCTGGGGCCGCACCGAGGAAACTTACGGCGAAGACCCATTCCTGTCCTCAGCCATGGGCGTAGCCTTCGTTTCAGCCCTTGAAAAAAGCGGAGTCATCTCTACCCCAAAGCATTTCCTGGCCAACAGTGGCGCCGGGGGTCGTGACAGTTATCCGATCGATTACGATGAGCGTGCCCTCGAAGAAGTATACCTCCCCCCTTTCCGGGCGTGCATCAGCCAGGGTGGCTCGCGAAGCATTATGACGGCCTACAACTCCGTCAACGGCAGCCCGAGCACGGCCAACGACTGGCTTCTTAACAAGAAACTAAAAGGCGACATGAACTTCCGCGGGATTATCATCTCTGATGCGGGCGCGGTAGGTGGCGCCAATGTGCTTCACTTTACCGCCAGGGATTATGAGGAAGCGACGATAAACTCCATGCGGAATGGCGGCCACGTGATCTTCCAGACATCCGTCGACCATTACAAGCTGTTCCAGCCTCCATTCCTCGACGGTCGGATTGACGAGGCATTGATCGACAGCGCCGTTGCCCGCGTGCTAAGGGTTAAGTTCGAGCTGGGATTGTTTGAGATGCCTTATGTGGATGAAAATCCCAAAGTGGACACGACTCTCGCCACCGGACTCGCAAAAGATGCCGCGTTGAAGTCAATCGTATTGCTGAAAAACGATGATAACGTATTGCCCCTGGATAAGTCCATCTCCAGGTTGGCCGTCATCGGTGTCGATGCTTTGGAAGCGAGGTTGGGGGGTTACTCGCGTCCCGGCAAAGGTATGTCGTCGGTCCTTGACGGAATCAAAGGCAAACTGGGAGCCCGCGCCGTCATAACCTACCGTCCCGGTCCCGGTCGCCGGACGCCACAGTTCGTGCCTGTGTCGGAGGCCCATCTTTCCAACCTTGGCTCTCCGGGTTTGACGGGCGAATATTTCAACAACATCGACCTGCGGGGTGACCCCGTGCTGAAGCGTATTGACAGCCAGGTGAACTTTCGCTGGACACTGTACCCTCCTGATCCGGCCGTCAATTTCGATTTCTTCTCCGTGCGGTGGACCGGCACGTTGCGATCGCCGGCGACAGGTCGGTATAAAATCGGGCTGGAAGGCAACGAGGGGTATCGGCTGTACCTGGATGACAAGCTGATCATTGATAACTGGCGCAGCCAGACGGTCTCGGCGCAAGTGGCAGATTTCAACTTTGTCAAGGGACAGAACTACAAGCTTCGGGTGGAGTTCTTTGAATCTTCCGGCATATCGTCCATATAACTGATCTGGAATGTGGGTGTCACCGATGATTCGTCTCAGCGCATCCGTGAAGCGGTGGACGCTGCGCGCCAGGTTGATGCCGTGGTGGTTGTGTGTGGCATCGAAGAAGGTGAAGGTCTTGACCGTGCCCATCTCAGTTTGCCGGGTCGGCAGGAAGAGATGATCAGGCAGATCGCAGCCACCGGAAAGCCTGTGGTGGTGGTACTGGCAGGTGGAAGTGCCATCACCATGTCCGGATGGATTGACCAGGTGAAGGCTGTACTTGACATCTGGTATCCGGGCGACCGGGGTGGTGAGGCCGTGGCCGATATACTTTTTGGTGACAGCAACCCGTCGGGCAAGCTACCCATCAGCTTCCCCTTTTTCGAAGGCCAACTCCCCTACGTCTACTACCACAAGCCCACGGGTCGGAATGACGATTACGCTGATCTCACCGGGCAACCGATGTTCCCCTTCGGATTTGGATTGAGTTACACTTCGTTCCAATACAGTGGCCTCGTATTACCGAAGTCAACAGTAAGGATCAACGAAGAGGTTACTATCCGCTTCAGGATAAAGAATTCCGGCCAACACGATGGTGAAGAGGTCGTTCAACTCTACATCCGCGATTTGCTGTCGTCGGTCGCACAACCCGTGAAGCAACTTAAGGGATTTCAACGCGTCTTTCTCAGGGCCGGCGAGGAAAAGGAGTTGACGTTTACGATCAGCGCCGACATGCTCAAGATCCTGAATCCCCAGATGAAATGGGTGGTCGAACCCGGAGAATTCAGGATTATGATCGGGTCGTCGTCCAGGGATGTGCGATTGAGGGCCATACTTACCGTGACGGAATAGACACTGCCTTCGCTATCGCGGATACCGGTTTGCCGTCATTGTTTAGTGAACACCAACGCGAGGCTGCACATGTCAACTCCGCCGCTGCCATTTGATCCCTGTGAATCCTGGAAGCCGGAGATCGTGAGCGTCGAGCCACTGATGGCAAAGGTCAGCGCCGCGCTTGGAAGACCGAGGATAGCGATGGAAACATTGCTTCCATTGGTGGTATAGGTCCCCGCGTTGTTGCCCTGAATGAACAACGTGCCGTCGGACTTGAATTCCCAAACGGGGCAGGTTGTAGTACAGGTTTCTGTCCGGTTATCCGAAGAATTATCGCATGAAGAAAAAACAGCGGACGTTTCTTTCCAGGAGCCGACAATACTTGCCGAAGGCGCCGGGTCACTTTTCTTGCTGCAATTGATGACGAGAACGGCCAACAGAAACAGGCCAACCATTGATCTGCGTTTCATAGTGCGTGGGTTAATTTCCATCGCAAAGGAGGCAGATGAATGGTCGTTTATCAACGACCTCGGGAGGCTGGCGCGCTGATGATCGTCAGTATGTCCAAAGGACCGGGTAGGGACATTGCGACCCTGCCTGATCAGGGATCCCCTTACCTACTCCCCTTTCAAAGCATTTACCGGGTTCTCCAACGCGGCCTTCATAGATTGCCAGCTCACGGTGAGCAGAGCGACGATAACCGCAACGGCGCCGGCCACGATGACCAGGGGAATGCTGAAGTCCACCCGATAAGCAAACCCCTCCAACCATTGGTTGATGGCATACCATGTTATGGGGATGGCGATGACCAGGGAAATCAGGATCAGCCGGACGAAGTCTTTTGAGAGAAGCACCATCACCTGGGTCACCGTTGCACCAAATACTTTTCGTATGCCGATTTCCTTGGCACGCTGCTCGGCGGTGAAGGTGGCCAGTCCCAGCAGCCCCAGGCAGGCGATAAAGATGGCCAGGGTGGTGAAGATCAGGATCACATGGCTGAGACGTTCCTCGGTTCGAAACTTCAGATCGAAGTTCTGATCGATGAAGCTGTACTCAAATGGGCTGTTTGGAGCGAACTTCTTCCAGATCTCGCCCAGTTTTTGAATTTTTTCAATGGTATTTCCTTCCGACAGACGCACGGCGATATCCCAGTTAGCCCCGGTATGGAGGAACATGACCATGGGACGTATGGTGGACTTGAGCGTTTCGAAATTGAAGTCCCTGACTACGCCAATCACCTTCATCTTGATTGCATCACTACCCGTATAGCGAATGTAACTGCCCACCGGTTCCGCCAGGCCGAACTGACGCGCTGCGGTCTCATTGATCACGACGGCCGTGGAATCGGTAATGAAGTCGCGTGAAAAGAAACGGCCCTGCACCATGGTAAGCCCCAGTGTCTTCAGGTGATCGTGATCGACGGTAACCACCGACATGGGGTAGTTCTCATCGCCGGTTTCCGTGCGAAAGGTGGAGCCCCAATCGACATTGGGTGGCAGCCGGCTCGAGAAACTGGCGGCGACAAATTCAGGATACTTCAGCACTTCTTCCTTGAACGCCTCGGCTTGCTTGCCCAGGTTCATGGTATGCATGAGCCCTACAACATTCTCCTTCTGAAAACCTACGTCCTGGTTTTGCAAATACGACAATTGAAAATAGACCATCATCGACGAGATGATCAGCGAAATCGACACGCAGAACTGGAAGATCACCAGCGTATTCCGGATCGACGAATTCCTGCTTCCGGCACGCAGCCTCCCTTTAAGCACATCGACCGGCTGAAAGGCCGTGAGGTAAAAGGCCGGATAGCTGCCTGAAAGCAAGCCGATAAAGAAAGCCAAGCCAAGAAATCCGAGCAGGAAGATGGGCTGATAGAGCATGCTCACCGAGAGATGCTTGCCTGAGAGGAGATTGAACGGGGCCAGCAGAACGTGCACAAACGCAAAGGCGATCAGTACGGCGATCACACAGTAAAGGAATGATTCCGTGAAAAATTGTCCCATAAGCCGGGACCGCCGCGCGCCCACGGTCTTCCTCACCCCGATCTCCTTGGCGCGGTTGGCGGAACGGGCTGTGCTGAGGTTCATGAAGTTGATGCACGCCAACATGACGATGAACAACGCGATGGCGCTGAAGAGGTACACGTACTCGATATTTCCATTTGGTTCGAGTTCGTCCTGGAAGTGCGAGCGGAGGTGAATATCAAACAACGGCTGGGTGGTAAAACTGAGTCGGCCACCCTGCTTGAGAAATTGGTCCAGCGACACCTTGAGGAACTGTTGAATTTCGCGGGCGCAGTACTTCTGAATAAATCCGTCCATGGTGCGCTGCACGTTGGCAACCGGGGTGCCCGGCAACAACTTGACGTACGTGTATACTTCAAAGTTCAACCATATGGGATTGTTGCTATATCCCGACGTCGGCAGCGACATGAGGAAGTCGTAGTGAAGGTGCGAGTTTTGGGGAGAGTCTTCAGCGATGCCTGACACCTCGGCGAGGATCGCGCCTTCGCTTCCGATCACCAGCATTTTGCCCAGGGGCGACAAGTCGCCGGTTCCTTTGTAATTGAAGTACTTGCGTGCGGCTGTCTCCGAGATCACAATCTTTCCCGGTCCCCGCAATGCCTCCCTGGGGTTGCCTGCAAGCAGCTTGTAGCTGAAGAAACTGAAGAAGTTGGAGTCAGCGAGGAGGAAATTCATCTCGGTAAACGCCCTGTCCTCGTACCGCACCGGGCACGTCATCCACTTGTCGACACGCGTGACCGCTTCAACGCCACTTACCTCCTTTTGAAGAGCCTCGGCCATGGGCAGGCCCACCTCTGCCGTATTCATATCGGTGTCCTGCAACTTGCCGATGAAATTAACCCGGTAAATACGATCGCCGTCCGGATGGAAACGATCGTAACTGAGTTCATCGGCCACAAATACCAGGATCAGCAAAGAGGCCGTAATGCCTGTGGTCAGTCCCAGTATATTGATTGTCGAATAGATCTTCTGCCGCATCAGGATGCGCCAGGCGATAGTCAGGTAGTTGCCAAACATAGCCGCTATTATACGTAATGGCGGCCGAAGTTACCTGACCGGTGGGACGACCGGAAAAGCAAATGTCAGCTATTCCAAAAATTCTCATCATCGGAGTCGCCAACTGTTCGTTGCCGGACGATGACTAGCAATATTTGGCCAATAATTCCTGCTCGACGCCGCTGGCCCTGGCACGGCGGGCGATCCATTTCAGCACCGGGAAAACCCAGGTCAGCTGGCCGGGCGCGTTCATATCGCTCATCACCAGCACCAAGGCGGTATGCTTGAGATTCCTGGGAATCGATCGCTGGTCGGTAAGTCCATCGGCGGCGAGACCGTAAAGAATTCTCAAGGAGTTCTCAAAACCCTCGTGACCCGGTTCTATGGTGATGGTGAACGTAATCTCCCGCTCATCGGAAGGATTGAAGAAGGCGTGCAATTGCATGGGCTTGACCGTGTACCGCTGTCCTGGCTGGAGAACTATGGTCTTCTCCTTGCCCAGCCGGAGACCCAAGGGTCCGTTTTTGGCCTGGAATGTTTCCGAGTAGGTCTTGTGGTAGTGAAGTACGTTCCCACCCCGTGGCAGTAGCTTGATTTCCAATTCAGAAATGCTTGACTCCCTGGCTGTACGTATAAAGGTGGCTTCGTCCTTGATCACTGGATTTACAATGGTGCGTTTCATAGGTTATTCTTTTTACCCTTATGAACGCAGGGGCCCGTTGCAGGCCGTTAACCTATGTTAACTAAGCGGCGGCGCGACGGGCCATGATGCTCCGTCTGATGCGGCTGAGCGACTGAGGCTTGACACCCAGGTAGGAAGCGATGTGTCGCTGCGAGACCCGGTTGAGGATGTGAGGAAACTCGTCCAGCAACTTCAGGTACCGCTCCTCGGCCATAAGATCGAGGCGGTCAATGGTGTCGCGCATGAGTGCGTTATAGTGCGCTTCCATGGAAAGCACCATCATGCGCGCGAAGGGCTTGCAGTGATCAAAGAGATGCAGGTAATGCTTCTTGTCCATGCGCGCGAAGACCAGGTCCTCCATGGCTTGAAGCGAGGTGATGGCCGGTTCGTTGTAGAAAATGCTCCGGAGATCGCCAAAGCAGGAGTCTTCAAACTGGAACCCCGTAGTCGTCTCCCTTCGCTCCACCCTGTTGGTGGAGAAGTATCGAACGGCACCCTGGATGATATAACCTCCGTACGAGGGGATGGTCCCTTGCCGGTATAGCACCGTGCCCTTCTTGATTGTTTCCACCGAAGAACGGACGACCAGGGATCCAAATTCTTCCGCTGTGAACGGGGTCACCCGGTTATAATGGTCCCAAATACGGCGGTAAATGGGCTCGTAGTCAGTATTTTGCAGGGCGACCAGCGCATTGGGCATGCGTAAAAAACGCAAAATCGCCCGCCAGGTTGCGTGGCTATTTCCTGGAGGCGTCCAGCCTCACCTTCGTCTGTTTTGCCGCATTCAGCATGCCGTCCAGCATCGCCTTGCTGTAGAACTTGCCCCCCGTGTACACGCCATATGTGTTTCGCAACGCGCTGATGTTCTCCAGTGGATTCTCATCCAATAACACCAGGTCGGCCACTTTTCCTTCGTCAATGGTTCCCGACTTATCCAGAATCCCGAAATACTTTGCGCCGTTTATCGTCGCCGACTGGAGAATCTGAAGTGGCATCAGTCCCGCTTCGCGGAAGATTTCAAGCTCCTGCAGCAAGGATTCCGCCGGATAGACGTACGTATTGAGCGCCGCCGCATCACTTCCCGCGATGAGCGTAATGCCGGCCAACTGCATGAATGGCAACTGGCTTCGCAGCAACAGGTAGCGGTCCTTTCTCGCTTTTCGCTGTTCCGGGGTATCTCCTGCCATCCGGTCGATTCGCCATTGATAGTTCGATGTATACTTCGCTGTCAGAAACTCGAGTGGCTTGTCTTTGCTGTGATCGGTTTCATCCAGGTAGGCCAGTTCACGACCTCCGATCAGGGTTGGGCAAACGAACAGCCCCGATTTGGCGAGCGCCTTGTAGCCGGCCATGGCTGTCGCCTGATTAAAGGGACCGGAGTACCGGGTGTTGGCCTCATCTCGTGAAAGCTTTCCTGACTTGACATCTCGTGCTATGGACTTCTCATCATAACCCAGTCGCAAGAGGTAGCTGCCGTGTTCAACACTGGTGT
>JAYRNL010000126.1:0-18137 GCA_041912235.1 Cyclobacteriaceae bacterium | reverse complement strand
TTTAACAATTCATTATCTAAAGCGAGGCACAAAGAGGTGTAGGTTTGCTGGACTTGATAAAACAAACCCACAAGAACGATGAAAACAGGTATTTATGCGCTGGTCTTACTGCTGGTTGTAGCAACCGGACTGGTAGTGGCTAACTGCGAACTCAAAAATGATAGTTCTAAAGAGCCATCCCCAAAACCACTCTCTGCGGCCGAAATGAAAGCAGCGTTGAAAAAATGGGAGGCTACCCCTGATGGCATAGCGTTCAAAAAGTGGGAAGCATCTCCCGAAGGTCAAAAAGTTCTTGCCGGCGCGGCTAAACTACGAAGTCATACACGTGCATCCAGCAATATGGAGGCTGTTGTCACCTCTCTTTCTCTTCCGCCTGGCTCGCGATTGGGTTTCGGAGTCATGGTCAGGATTAATGGCGACGATTATATTCTAAATTTTGGGCCGGAAAAGTCCACTGAATTTCAGCCATTGCGTAGCCTGAGAGTTAACGACAAAATAGTCATAAGAAGCCATTTCGTGTCGTACGCGCCCAAGTATTCATATCCAATTGTGCTGGGCGACTACGTAGAACGAGATCGTAAAGTAGTTTATCAGGCTGCCCCGCGCAAAGACGGCTGCTGATTAAGGTTAGCATAGAAATGATAGCTCCCCTCTGAAAGGCAGCAATGATTCCCAGGCATTTTGCATGAGATCAACTGTGAGCCCAGCAGCTCTTCAGCCCCCTAATACCCTCTCGCTTCATCATCGCTCCGCGTCCTGTCCGCGCCCCCTTCAAGTTTACCGTTGGGGAGTACCAGGATCGCATCGACGCGGCCGATGTTGGGCCGGGGCATGATCTTGTGGCCCAAGTTCACGAGGGCCAGGCTGTCCTCTTTTTTCAGCGCTCCCTTTTCGGGGATGATGGCGTCAGGCAACCATTGGCTGTGCACACGACGCGCATCAACCGCGGCCTGCATACCCATACCATGCTCAATCACATTGAGAATAACCTGGAAGACGGAGGTGATGATCGTCGAGCCACCGGGTGAGCCAACCACCATCAGCAGCTTGCCGTCTTTCTCCACAATCGTGGGAGACATGGCGCTGAGCATGCGCTTGTTGGGCTCGATCTTGTTGGCGGTGCCGCCGGTGACTCCAAACACGTTGGGCACACCGGGCTTGGAGCTGAAGTCGTCCATCTCGTCGTTGAGGAAGAAACCGGAGCCGGCCACCACCACCTTGTTGCCGAACCACAGGTTGAGGGTGGTCGTCACCGCCACGGCGTTGCCGTCTTTGTCCACCACACTGAAGTGAGTGGTCTCCTCGGACTCATAACCGGGAATGTTTCCTGCGCTGATCTCGGCGCTGGGCGTGGCCTTATCGGGGTTGAAGTTGGCCATGCGGTCGGTGATGTACTTGTCGTCGATGAGCTCGGCCACAGGAACCTTAAAGAAGTCGGGGTCGCCCATGTACTTGGCGCGATCGGCAAACACGCGGCGCTCGGCCTCGACCATGGTATGCACGGTCTTGGGCGTGTTGAAGCCCCAGTCCTTGAGCGGGAATGGCTCCACCGCTTTCAACAGCTGCACCACGCACAAGCCGCCGCTGGAAGGAGGGGCCATGGCGATGATCTTGTAGTTCTTGTAGTTGGCCACCACCGGGTCGCGCCACACGGAGTGATAGTTCTTTAGGTCCTCCAGGGTGATGAGCCCTTTGCCGCGCTGCATCTCGGCGACGAGGTCGTCGGCGGTCTTTCCTTCATAGAAGCCGGCGCGCCCGTTGTCGCGGATGCGCTCAAGGGTATGGCCCATGTCAGTCCATTTGATGCTGTCGCCTTTCTTCCAGGCGCGCATGAGAAACTCGGGACGCACCGTGTTGTATTTTTCAAGATCCTTCTGCAGTTCGTTCAGGGAATTGGCCTCGCGCTCGGAGACAGGGAAGCCTTTCAACGCAAAGTCGATGGCGGGCTGCACCAGGTCGGCCCAGGGGAGGGAACCGTATTTCTTGTGGGCTTCGACCATGCCGTCGACGGAGCCGGGAACGCCCGAGGCCAGGTGGCCGGCGAGACTCAGGTTCTCAATGATGTTGCCGTCTTTGTCGAGGTACATGTTGGTCGTAGCCGCCGCCGGCGCCTTCTCACGGAAGTCGAGGGTGGTGGTGGTGCCGTCTTTCAGGCGGATGACCATGAAGCCGCCGCCGCCGATGTTGCCCGCGGCAGGGAAGACCACCGACAGGGCGAAGTGCGTGGCGATGGCCGCATCCACGGCATTGCCACCTTTCTTCATAATGTCTGCGCCAACCTGGGAGGCGAAGGGTTGTGCCGAGGCCACCATGGCCGAGTCGGCAATAAGGCCTACAAGGGGCTCTTTCTTCGTTTGGCAAGCAACGGCCAGTACGGTGAACAGGAGGAGAAAAAGACGCTTCATGGATTTAGTTGTTGGGTATTTGAACCTAAATGTATTATTTCCGTCACAACTACGCCATGAGCCTGCGCAAAGAAAAGGCGGCCCGCCTGAAACTGTCCATCCTGGAGCACACGCTCAAGCTCATCGGCAAGCGCCCGTTCGAGGACCTCTTCGTGGAAGACATCTGCCAACGGGTGAAGATCTCGAAGGTCACGCTCTTCAAATACTTCCCGGTCAAGGAGGACATCCTGGCTTACTACTTCCGCGTCTGGTGCCTGCGCCGCACGGTGGAACTGAAAGAGAAACCAAAGGAGGGCCTGCAGGGGATCCAGTATGTATTCGACAAACTCTCCGAGGACTTCGACCAGAACCCGGGCATCATCCTGAGCCTGGTGGCGTATCTCTCCAGTCCCAAGCGACCGCCGAAGCCGTTCCCGCTGAAAGCCGAAGAAAAGAAGCTGCTCTTCCCCGAGACGCCCGACATCCAGAACATTGAGATCATGAGCATCGAGCAACTCATGGAGAAGTTCGCGCTCGAGGCGGTCTTCCGAAAGGAGATCACCCGCACCTCCAACACCCGCGACATCATGCACATGCTCATGGCGCTGTTCTTCGGCGCGGTCACCACGTTGCAGATGACGCAGGTGAGCCCGACGAAACCGTTTATGAGGAGGCTGGTGGAGCTTGGTGTGAAGGGGGTGTAGGAGAGGGTGCGGTGTGGCTCGAGTGGGTTTAACCGCAGAGGCCACCGATCAATTGACCACCGATTACCGATCACCGATTACCGATCACCGATTACCGATCACCGATTACTGATCACTGATTACTGATCACTGATTACTGATTACTGATTACTGATTACCGATCACCGACTTCACCCTTTCATCCTCACCTTCCTCGCCCCCTGCTTGTCGCCAAAGGGATGAAGATCAACGCGAAGCGGGCCGAGTTGCTTTTTGTGCCAGCGGCTTTTCTTGTACCAGGTGTGGTGATAGATGGGCTTGCGCACGGTGATGGTGTGATACGTCTTGGAACCTGATGAGCAGGCGCCAAGAAGTGCACAAAAGCCGATCAAAAAGAGGTGCTTCACAGGCTATATAACGGTTCAAATTATCAATTTTATTGCATTCTTAACGCCTTCGCATCTTCGCGGTGAAATACTGGACTAAACCGCCAAGGCGCTAAGACGCGAAGGACTTTTTATAACTTGGACGTGTATGATCAGAATACTCACCATCGTTCTACTGCTTACGGCCGTTTCATCCAATGCGCAAGTTGATGTCGCCAACAGGAACGTGACACGAATACAGACTGCCGGATACACCATCACCGTCGACCGGCCGCTGGTATCCTATCAGGTAGGAGAGAAGTGGCTGAACTCAACGCAGGCATCTCCCATTCAGATCACCACGAGCAAGGGTACTGGCGCAGTCTCGCTGGTCATTACCTTCACCAACACCTCCAAAGACACCCTTAAGCTACACAACATCGTTCCGCTGGCACCGACGTCAGCAGAGATCTTCATCACCGGCGTCGGCAACCACAGGCTTTCACGCACGCACTTGTTTCGCCCAGGGAAGGTGCCGGTTAACGTCATCGTGCCCGACAATGCGTGGGACCTCGGCTACGTCAGCCTCAACCAGCCTGGCGGCGTGCATCTGTACGCGCTCACCCGCAGGATACCGGACTCGTGGAAGAATGCTACACGACGCAGGTTTGAAACGGTGCTCAACCCGGGTGGTACGGTCAATTACAACCTCTTCGTCGGCCACTTCGAAGGCGAGTGGCAGAACGGACTGCGGCGCTGCTTCCAGGAGAAGAAGCTCTACGATGTCGACACCTTTGATGAATCTATGTACCACCGCACCGATCTCCAGTGGATCCGCGACGCGTATGTCATGCACCTGATGGGCGCCTGGGACAAGGACTACTATGATATCACGACCGGTACGTTTAACTGGGACCGATTCCAGAAGCGAGGCGCTGCGTTGTATGGGGGCGATGAGGTGATCTGTTTATGGCCCACCTGGCCGACGCTGGGCATGGATGCCAGGAACCAGTTCGACATGTACCGCGATTTGCCCGGCGGGCTGCCGAAACTTCGTCAACTTGCCGATACGCTCCGGAGACACGGAACGAAATTCTTTATTGCTTACAATCCCTGGGATGAGAGCACACGAAGCGAAGGGCACCTGAATGGGCTGGCGGATTTAATCCGTTCGACTGGTGCTGACGGGGTCGTGCTGGACACCAAGGGCGAGTCGAGCAGGGAACTCCAACTGGCGGCAGACGCCGTTCGACCCGGAGTAATCATGTACAGCGAGGGCATGGCGGTGCCGAAAGACATGCCGGGCATCGTATCGGGGCGCGTTCACAACGCATTGTACTATCCTCCGATGCTCAACCTCAACAAGCTCATCAAGCCCGACTTCGCCATTTTCCGCGTGGCCGAGGTCTATAAAGAACCTATACAACGCGAGTATGCCACCTCGTTCTTCAACGGCTACGGCACGGAGATCAACCAGTTCGCCCCTGGGCACCCCGACTATGAAGAAGAGCAGTACCGGTACCTCGGCAGGACATCCATGATCCTGCGCGAGAACTCATCCATCTTCCGCAGCCCGGCCTATACACCCCTCGTGCCCACGTTGCGCGACAGCGTGTGGGCCAATTACTGGCCGTCAGCGACCAAACTCATTTACACCCTCTATAGCCTTAAGCCCGGAGGATTCAAAGGACCCCTGCTGGAAGTGAAGCCCCGCGACGGGTGGCACTGGGTGGACCTGTGGCATCATGAAGAAGCCACCCTTGCAAAGCGTAGCGACAGGGTGGCCGTCGAAGCGTGGCTCGATCCATTCGACAGTAAGTACCTGGGCACGAACAATGAAGGGCAGGTCGGATGCCTGGCAGAATTCCCCGCGAAGATCAAGTGGGAGCTTAGAGACGGAATCCTCAGCGTCAATGCCTCGGCCACGTCGGCAAAGATCTGGGCAGGAAATCCTTCCTACGAAAAGAAACCCGTGCTGGTAAAAGGAGGGAAGCAGGATATCGATTTGCGCGCTGCCTTTGGCCGCTTTGAGGGAAAGTTTGTGGTGCAGGCCTTTGACGAAGGTGAGCTGATCGACGAGACGTTCGTCACGCTGAAGCCGGGCCAATCCATTTTGGTGTCAACGTCCAAACGCACAGCGGGTACAGCCGCGCCTCCGGAAGGGATGGTGAAGATTCCGGGCGGCACGTTTAACCCGAAGTCCACGCACGGCGACGCCTTCATTCCCTACCCGGCTGAACGAAAAGAACCGGTCGCCATGGCGACCTACTTCATGGACAAGTTCCCGGTGACCAACAGTCAGTTCGAGAAATTCCTCAAGGCCTCCGGCTACAAGCCATCCGACACGGCCAACTTCCTGCGGCACTGGAAGGGGGGAAAGATTCCCCCCGGTGAAGAGAACTTTCCTGTCGTCTACGTCTCCTGGGAGGATGCCAAAGCCTACGCCGCCTGGGCGGGCAAACGACTACCCACCGAAGTAGAATGGCAGTATGCAGCCCAGACAGCGGCGGGCAACGAATGGCCGTGGAAGCAGTTGAAGCCCGTGACGCGTAAAGAGCAATGGGTGACTGAGACACTGACCGTTACGGCCATAGAGGGGATCAGCGCCAAGAACTGCAACCTGGGCGATGGCAAGCTCTACCCGGTGGGCAAGTACAAGGCCGGAGCCAATCCCTACGGACTGCAAGACCTGGTGGGCTGCGTATGGCAACTTACCAACGACCTGTATGAGAGCGGCAGCTACAGGTACATCATGATGAAAGGGGGCAGCTATTTCAAGCCTTCATCCAGTTGGTGGTATGTGCAGGGTGGGCCCAGGGAGCTACATTACAGGCAATATCTGCTGAGAGTATCGCAGGGCTTTGAGCGCAATGCCACCGTGGGCTTCCGGTGTGTGGCTGATTCCAAGTAGCAATAGAATTGACTTTGAAAAACAATTCATAGTCAATACTTTAGCATCCTGTTGCTAACTTTTTAGTCGAATTAACTATTTTTTGATATGAGAGCGATCTGGAAAGGCCACATTAGGTTTTCACTGGTGACGATCCCCATCCGGGTGTACAACGCCATTGACTCGGCGCAGACGTTGAGTTTTAACCTGTTGTCGAAGGAAGGGCACAACCCGGTTGCCTACGAGAAGAAGGACAAAGTCACCGGCCAGGTATTGAAGCAGGAGGATATCGTGAAGGGGTATCAGTACGAGCCGGGGCAGTTCGTTATCGTGGAAGAAGAAGACTTCAACAAAGTGCGACTAAAGAGTACGAAGCTCATCGACATCGAGGGGTTTGTGAAGTCCACCGAGGTGCACCCAACCCTGTTTGATTCGCCCTATTACATCGGTCCAGACGGCGACGTGGCTGCCAAGACCTATGCGCTGCTCTGCAAGACCTTAAAAGAATCCGGCAAAGTAGGAGTGGGCCGGGTGGTGCTCCGCGACCGCGAGACCGTGGTGTTGCTGACACCCGAGAAGAACGGAATCGTGCTGTACAAGCTGCGCTACCCCAATGAAGTTAAAAGTATAGGTGAGGTACCGCAACTGCTTGAAGATGTAAAGGTTGACAAACAACAGATCAAGATGGCTAAGATGCTGGTGGACAGCATGTCGAAGCAGTTTGTGGACATCGAAATGAAGGATCACTACCAGGATGCGCTGCGAGGCGTGATCCAGGCAAAGATCGACGGTAAGGAAATCGTGAGTGTTGCCGAAGAGGAGACGCCGGTGGTCGACATCATGACGGCGCTGAAGGCCAGCATCGAGAAGGCGAAGAAGCCGATGGAGAAAGCCAAAGGAGCCAAGGCCAAGGAGAAGAAGAAAGTCCAGAAGGAGACGAAGGCCAGGCGCAAGGCCAGCTGATCAATTGTATTCGGTTGATTCATGCGGTATCTTTGCCGCATGGCCAAGGTTGTCAAGTTTCCCGTACAGCCGCCCGAGAAGTTCGGTTTCCGCCCCGTTCGAAAGAAGCGCGAGGCCCCCGCTCCCCGTACCGCCCAGCTCAACCTGTTTACCGGCGCCAAGGTTGTCAAACTCAACCAGCTCAGCCCCTTTGAAGAGGCCCTGATGCTCGACGAGCATGGCGACAAAGCTGCGAAAGAACATTACCTGAAGGCCATCAAGGAGGGCGACAGCGTACCCGACGCCTATTGCAACCTGGGCATTCTTGAATCCAAGCTGAAGAACTTCCCCAAGGCCATTGACGCTTTCACACTTTCGCTGAAAGAGGATCCCCGGCATTTTGAATCGCACTACAACCTGGCCAACCTCTATGCGGAGATAGGCAACCTGCCCCTGGCCAAGGTTCACTACCAGATGTCCATCAGCATCGAGCCCGAGTTTCCCAACAGCTATTTCAACCTGGGCCTTACGCTGGCGATGAACAACGAAATCAACGACGCGGTCCTCATGCTCCTCGAGTACCGCAAGCGCACCACCGCGGATGACCACACCCAGGTCGATGAGTTGATTGAGAGCCTGGTACGTTCCAAGTAATTCCTTCGCGTCTTCGCGCCTTCGCGGTTAAGACCTAGCCTTAAAGTGACCAGATCGTCACGTAGAACAGTATCGCCCGATACACCTCCAGTGCGACTTTGAGCATCCCCAGCATGAGCAGGCTGCGGAACACCAGCTTCAGCCCCTTGTCGTCGTAGAACGTGATGCCTGAGCGCACAATGAAGTACAGGTTGGTAACGACCAGGATGGTGGTGAGCACAATCTCGTTGATGTAATTGCCGATGCCGAATATCCCCGCGATCAGCGACAGCAGGAGTGCGTTGACAAAGAGGTTGAAGCAGACCAGTTCAACGGCCCAGCCCACGTGATCGGTGAAATAGCGGTTTCTGGTTCGGTAGATGAGATTCAGGGGCAGGGAAACGATGATGGCGAAGACAATTACGAGCATCTTGGCCAATCCTCCCGTCTTCTGGTCATACACCAGGGCGAACGAGCCGATATCGCGGATGCCCAGCGCATTCATTTTGGCAGCGATGGTCGAGACCCCATACTTACCATGGAGGCTGTTCAATTGCGTCCGCAGCGTAGCGTTGAAGAGTTGGATGATGGGGAAGATGAAGTAGATCAGGTTCAGGAGGAAGAACAGCGACATGGGCCTCAGGTACTTCACGCGTCTGCCCTCGGCGAACTCCTTCGACAGGAACCCCGGGTTGAAGACCACCAGCCCGATCGACTTGAAGAACTTGCTGTCGGCGAACGTCAGGGCCACCAACACGCCGCTCATGAACGTCTTCAGCGACCGGTCGGAGGGGACAATCACCTTTTCGCCGCACTGGTTGCAGTACAACCCGGTAAACGTGTTGCCACAGCTTTTGCAGGTGTGTTGGAGGTCGGCGGTCATGTGGCCCCAAAGCTAGTGGATTGGCTGTTGGCTATTGGCCCTTGGCTGTTGGCCCTTGGCCTTCGGTTGGGGTTAAAATTAGGGTTGGATGTCAACGACCAAGGCTAAGAGCTGACGGCCAAGGGCTAAGAGCTAATAGCTGAAGGTCAAGGGCTAACATCAATCAATTACTTTATGTGTCAGTAGATAATACACTGTATATTAGGATAATATCAAAAATCCTTCTAGTTTAGCTTCCCTTTTTAAACGATACGTGTATGATTACATTTTTTGCTATCGTGGCTTTCCTGCTTTTCCAATTGGGGAACTGCCTGCTTTGCTTGTACCTGATGGACGTGCGCCGTCACCGCAAGGTGATGCACTGGGGCCTGTTTTGATCAGGGGAGCAGCCGAATGGCCTTGTCGATTTCCTCGCTGATTCGTTTGGGCTTGCCGCTCACCGGGTCAAGGAGGCACCAGGTCGTTTCTGCGTAAGCCAACACCTTATGATCTGACGCCCGCTGGATCGACACGTGCCGCACTTGCCGGACACCGGTGGGGACGTCAACCCACGTGAAGAGCTCCAGCTCGTCGCCCTCCACAGCGGACGCGTTATAGTCTACGAGGTGGCGCAACACCACCCAACGGCATTGGTTCCGAAGAGCTGTTGAGGCGCCCGACTTCCAATGGGCGTCTGCCACATCCTGTACCCACCCTACATACACGACATTGTTGACGTGATCAAGGTTATCGATATGATCACGGGTAACCCGTAAGGTCATCCTGTAGACTTGCTGATTGTCGGGAGGAGTGACCATGAACGTTAGCGCACCTTTCGGGCAGCGGCTTCAAATCCTTCTTTCACCATTTTGCGAAATCGGGTAGGAGCCAGGCGTTTCCAGAGCCAGGCTTTGCGCGCCAGTTTAGGTAAAATAATATATAGTTCGCCCTTCCCGGCCCTGTGCAGTATTTCGGTGGCTACGTCCTTGGCTTCGATCCCGGACCGTTCGACAAAGAACTGGGTGGTCTTCTTGACCAGGGCCCCGCCCCGGACGCTTTGCGCTATGTTGGTCTTGAAATACGAAGGCTGGATGCAGCTGACTTTAACGTTGAAGTCCATGAGCTCGCCGTACAGCGTCTCGCTGATGGCCACGACGGCCGCCTTGGTCATGTTGTAGGCGCCCATGGAGGGCGCGCAGCTGATGGCGGCGAAGCTGGCGGTATTCAGGATGTGCCCTGACTTTTGCTTCTTGAATGCAGGGATGAAATAGTGGCAGCCGTAGACCACGCTGAGCTGATTAACCCGGGTCATCCATTCCCAGTTGTCGAGGGAGTACTCTTCAAATAGTCCCCCGTCGCCGACGCCTGCGTTGTTGAATAGCAGGTCAATACCCCCGGCAAATGCAAGGAAGTCTCTGGCCACGATGGCGTAGGCTTCCCGGTCGGATACATCGAGGACAAACCGGAACGTCTTGGCGCCCAGCGCCTCAAAGTCGTCGGAGGCCCTGTCGAGTTCCGCGCGATTGATGTCGGCGACGCCAAGGAACCAGTTGTCTTTGGCGAGTTCATTACACAGGGCCCTGCCGAGGCCGGAAGCGGCGCCGGTGACGAAAGCGCGGCGGGTGGGATACTGGGAGCTTAGAGCGTAGATCATTCGGCAATTTAATGGATTGTGATTCGCAAGGTGAGCTTATACAGAACCCTTTTCCAGTGTCTGCATGCCTCTTTTTCCGCTATCCCGGATGACGTGAATCAATTGCCCAAACCGCGGATCCTTGGAGTGCCCCTGTTTCCACCGGGCATAAATCTGCTGGGCGATGACGGCGTTCTTGAACAGGCCAAAGACATAGTAGAAAACCGGGCTGGACACGCTGCGGCCGCTTTTCTCCATGTATCGCTCCACAACTTCCTTCCGGGTAAGGTTGCCCGGCAGCCAGCTGATGTTGAAGACCTTGGCAAGTTCCCCGTCGCCGGCCTCACACCAGTAGGCCAGTGTGGCGCCAACATCCATCCAGGGATCGCCTACCGTCGACATCTCCCAATCCAGCACCCCGATGATTTGGTGTGGCTGGCTATGGCTGAAGACGATGTTGTCGTATTTGTAGTCGTTGTGCAGAAACGAGGGCGGTCCATCGGGTGGTTGGCTCTTCATCAGCCACCTCGAAAGTTCATTCATCTCGGCAATGTCATCGGTCTGGGAGGCCGCATACCGTTTGATCCATCCGTCAACCTGCCGACTGATATAACCCTCCGGCTTACCCAGTTGAGCGAGCCCGGTTGCATGAATGTCTAGCGCATGCAAGGCCACCAGGTTGTCGACCAACGCCTCTGAAAGCGAGCGCATCGCCGGCGGCTCCAGTTGAATATCTTTCAACAAGCCGGGTCGAAGGATGATGCCGGCTAATCGCTCCATCAGGTAGAAGGGGGCACCCAGTACTTCAGGATCTTCGCAGTACAACAGGGGTTTGGGAACTTTCGAATAATGCGGCCTCAGCAAACTGAGCACCCTGTATTCACGACCCATGTCATGGGCCGACTTGATGGCCGCTCCAAAGGGCGGGCGCCGCAAGATGAGTTCAGCGCGGTCGGTCACCAGGAGGTAGGTGAGGTTGGAGTAACCTCCGGGGAATTGCTGCTGCGACTTAACCTGACCGATCTCCGGGAATGCGGAAAGGTATTGATTCAACCGGGTCAAGTCGATCGCTTCGCCCTGGCGGGTGTCTCTTGGCTGGTCAATCTGCATGTTGAGGCTTACTTCCTTTTCTTCAGGTCCAACCCGTAGCCTTTGAGCATGGCCCGGGCGATGCTCTGGAGGTGTACTTCATCTGCGCCGTCGTAGATGCGCGCGCCTCGCTCATGTTGGTACAGGGTAGCCAACATGGTGCCGTCAGTGAGCCCCATGGCTCCATGAACCTGGATGGCGCGGTCCAATACCTTGAGCATGACATTGGCGGTATAATACTTGATCCCGGAAATCTGGTATCGCGCTGCGGCAGGTCCCTCACGGTCGATGGTTGTCGCCGTGCGGAGCACAAGCATCCGGGCCGCATCGATTTCGATTCGACTTTCCGCGATGAATCCCTGGATGAACTGCTTTTGGCCAAGTACTACGCCCTCTTCGATTTCCCGTGTTACTGCGCGCTTGCACATGAGGTCCAGGGCCTTCTCGGCGATGCCGATCCAGCGCATGCAGTGGTGGATGCGTCCGGGGCCCAATCGCTCTTGGGCGAGTTTAAACCCGGCGCCTTCGTCGCCCAACCGGTTGGAGACTGGCACGCGGCAGTTTTCCAGGCGGATTTCGGAATGGCTTGCCCAGCCGCCACCGGCTTCGCCCATGACGGGTATTTTCCGGACGTGGTTGAAACCTTTCCAGGGCAGCGGCACCAGGATCATGCTGGCGCGCAGGTGGGGGGCGGCCTCCGGATTAGTTACTGCCATAACAATTGAAAAGGAGGCCCCTTCTTCGCTGGAAGTGAACCACTTATGGCCGCTGATTACATACTGATCTCCCTCTTTGGCGGCCGTGGTAGAAAGCCGCGTAGGGTCAGATCCCGCGAGGGCCGGCTCCGTCATCGCGAAGCAACTCCTGATCTCTCCCTTCACCAGCGGATGGAGATATTTTGCCTTCTGTTCTGGTGTTCCAAACTTGGCCAGCAACTCGGTGTTCCCGATGTCGGGGGCCTGGCAGTTAAAGGTATAATGTCCGTATAGCGGGGCCCTGGCAAGGTACTCGCTGAGTTGACCGAATTCACATAGGGTTAGCCCGAGCCCGCCCTCTTCCTTGGGCAGGTGAATTCCCCAAAGCCCGGCCTTCTTCACGAGTTCGCGTTTCTCGTCGAGGATCGCATACGTCTCGTGCGGTAGACGCTGATGATGGTCCCGTTCCAGGGGAATCAGCTCGGATTCGACAAAGGATCTTACTTTGGGAAGCAGTTCGACTAAGCGCGGCGTGGCGAAGATGGGTTCCATGGGAAGAGGTTCAAGGTTTGCCTGCCCGCCCGGTGATTCGCCATGATTTCAAGTGCGAATGTAGCAGGCCGGTTCAACGTTCAAGGTTCAAAGTCCGAGTTCAGCGCAAGTTTCAGCGTCAAATGATCGTCCCGCCATCCGCATAGAACAGCGTGCCCGTGCAGTAGCCTGAAACATCAGAAGCGAGGAATAGGGCAAGCGCGGCAATTTCTTCCACCGTGCCCATGCGGCCCATGGGGACCTGCTTCATGAACCGTTTCAGGAGGTTTTCGTCCTGCCAGATGGCCTGGGAGAATTTGGTCTTGATCAATCCCGGACAAATGGCGTTGACGCGAATATTATCGGGGGCCCACTCTTTAGCCATGACTTTGGTTAGCATGTTGAGCGCGGCCTTTGAAACGGAATAAATGCCCAGGCCGGGATCGGGTGTATGTCCTGCGATCGAACTCATGTTGATGACTGAACCTCCGCCGCGCTTCTTCATTTCCGGGTAGGCATACTTGGAGAGTTCAAACGGAGCCTTGACGTTCACGCTCATTATTTTGTCGTAGGCCCACTCCGGCGTCTCCACGGCCGGTCCGAAGGATGGGTTGGCGGCGGCATTATTAACGAGGATATCCAGGCCGCCATAACGGGAGACGGTTTGGTCGATGAGCGACTTGCACGTGGCTACGTCTCCGGCATTGCCGGCCAGGGCCATGCAATCACCCCCGGCTTCGCGAATCATGTTGGCGACCTTGTCGATATCTTCCTGCTTTCTTGAGTTGATAACCACTTTGGCTCCATGCGCGGCCAGGGTGAGGGCGATCGCTTCGCCAATCCCTTTGCTGGCACCCGTGACGAGCGCCACCTTGTTCTTCAGATCTTTCATAGTGCGTTACTCCGCTCTCCGATGATTTCATCCGGTAGCAGTTAAAAGTATCCCAATCAGCGAAGAATTGCTATACATTTTTTAGGAATGGTGTACCTTGCCTGCCCGATGAATTACCGCCGCCTGAACCTGAAAACTTGTCTTTCTGTTCTTATTCTATCGCTGACTTTGTTCAACTGCCAGCGAAGGGAAACCGCACAACAAAAAGCTCCTACCGCGCTGGATTTCAATGCGATCGGCGACCTGATCGTCAGGCAAAGCAAGATTCAGGCAGGGGAGCAGGTCCTGATTGTCGCTCAGCCGGGACGATTCGATTCGCTGGTTGCCGTTCTTGAGCAGGTTATCGCCAAGACAGGCGCCACGTATCTGGGCGCGATCAGCGTCGACACGGCCAATCAGCCGACGGCCTGGACCACCGATTTTGTCCACGCGGCATTGTCCAAATCGCCGGAAGATCTTACCGCCCAGTTTGGCGAAGTGGACTTGGGCATTATGCTGCCGGGGGCCACTCCAGCCAGCTTACCCTATGCCGCCATGCAGGAAGTGTTGAACCTCGGTCATGGCCGCACCATCCACTTTCATTGGAGCGGCGCCTACGACCTGAGCGGCCAACCCCTTGAGATTACGCCGGCCATCGACCAACTCTACCAGCAGGTGCTGCTCAATACGGATTACGATTCATTGAAGAAGATTCAGCAGCTCTTCGATTCGGCCATGCGCCTGGGCGATGTGCACGTTACAACACCCTCAGGCACGAATCTCACCTTCCGCATTGGCGATCGCCCGGTTACCAAACAAGATGGCGACGCGTCACTGGCCAACATGCAGGGTTCCCGCAACCTCATCGATCGTGAGGTGGAATTGCCCGCCGGCGCGATCCGCGTGGCACCCCTGGAAGAATCCGTCGAGGGTACCATCGCCTTTCCTGATGGTCAGTGGAATGGTCAGTCCGTTACGGGATTGATCCTCACGTTCAAGAAAGGCAAAGTGGTAGGCATGGAAGCGAAAGCGGGGAAGGAACACGTGAAAGCCGAGCTGGACAAAGCCGGCGATGCAGGATATTCTTTTCGTGAACTGGCCGTGGGGTTCAACCCCTTGCTGGCCATACCCAAGGAAAATTCCTTTATCCCGTACTATGGATATGGCGCGGGAATCATCCGGCTGTCGCTGGGCGACAACACGGAGCTGGGTGGCAACGTCAAAGGTCCTTATGTACGATGGAATTTCTTCACCGACGCCACCGTAACCGTGGGCACTACGACGTGGATCAAAGACGGCGCAAGAACTAAGTAATCAGATCATGCGGACATTGGCGGCCATCCTTTGCCTCGTCAGCGTTGTGGCTGGCGCGCAAAAACAAAAGAGCCCGGTTGCTGAGGTTTACTTCCCGGGACCTGACTCCGAATGGAAGCACAAGAGTCCCGAAGCCGCTGGATTCAATCCTGAGAAACTCAAGGCGGCCATCGACTTCAGCATTAGCCAGGAGGTCAACAACCCCCGGAGCATGGAGCAGTCGCATTACCAAAGCTTTGGATCACGCGAGCCTTTCAGTGAAGCCATCGGCCCATTCAAAGACAGGGGAGATGTAACCGGTATCGTGGTGCACAAGGGTTATCTCATCGCCGAGTGGGGAGACCCGTTCCGGGTGGATATGACGCACAGCGTCACCAAGAGCTTCCTTTCCACCGTAATCGGCCTGGCCGTTGACCGCGGCATGATTCGAGGTGTCAACGACAGTGTCTGGAAGTATGTACCGCCGGTCCTTCCTTACCGGGCCACGCCTGTGCAAGACAAGGCGTCGCATTTTGGAGAGCCACAGTTGCTCACTCCCTTTGAAACCCCCCACAACCGGACGATCACATGGGATCATTTGTTGCGGCAGGTGAGCGATTGGGAAGGCACACTCTGGGGAAAACCCGAGTGGGCGGACCGCCCTTCACCAAAGCCTGCCGAATGGACCACGAGACCGCGCAATACGCCTGGAACTGTTTATGAATACAATGACGTGCGGGTGAATGCGCTCGCGCTGGCGGGGCTGTCCGTATGGCGCCGTCCGCTGCCCCAGGTTCTCAAGGAGTTGGTCATGGATCCCATCCAGGCGTCGAACACGTGGCGATGGTACGGCTATGAAAATTCGTACGTGGTGATCGACGGTCAGATCATGCAGTCGGTGAGCGGCGGTGGCCACTGGGGTGGAGGCATGTTCATCAACGCCCGTGATATGGCCAGATTTGGATACCTGACACTGAACAAGGGCAAGTGGAAAAATCAGCAGGTCTTCTCGGAAGCATGGTTTAACCTGGCGACAACGCCCACCACCGCCGAGCCTACCTATGGATTTATGAACTGGTTCCTGAATACCGACAAGAAACTGCTTCCATCAGCGCCCGCATCAGCGTTTTATCATCTGGGCAACGGTACCAATATGGTGTATGTTGACCGCGAGAATGACCTGGTGATTGTGGTGCGGTGGATCAGCAGCAGTTCCATGAATGAGGTGATCAGCCGGTTTCTCGCTGCAAAACAGTGAAGGCGACCCAAAAAAAAATTATTGCCTGCAAAGCCACCCCGATGGTCTGAAAGGCCCAGGTATAGACAATCTTTGAACTTTGAACTGTTAAACCAGCCATGTCACCCGAACAATTTCGCATCCATGCTCACCAGCTTGTCGACTGGATGGCTGACTACCTCGGCAACGTAGGCAAGTATCCGGTAAAGCCCGCTATCCAGCCTGGCGATATCAAGAAGCAGTTGCCCGTAGCAGCCCCTGCACAGGCCGAGCCGTTCGACCGCATCTTCGACGATTTTGAAAATATCATCCTGCCGGGGATGACGCACTGGCAGCACCCGCAGTTCTGCGCGTACTTCCCGTCGGGCTCCAGCGAGCCGTCCATCCTCGGCGAGATGCTCGCCACCACGCTTGGCGCGCAATGCATGATCTGGCTGACGTCGCCGTCGGCGGAAGAACTGGAAGAGCGAATGATGGAGTGGCTTCGTGACGCCATCGGCTTGCCCAGGGAATTTACCGGCGTGATTCAGGACAGCAGTTCATCTTCCACGTTGGTGGCGCTGCTGACGGCGCGTGAATGGAAAACGAATTATGCCATCAACCAGTCGGGGTACTCGGGCCGGGAGAAGTTCCGCATTTACGCCTCCACGCAGGCGCATTCTTCCGTGGACAAAGATGTCAGGATAGCGGGCTTTGGTTTCGAGAACCTCGTGAAGATCCCGGTTGACCGCGAGTATGCGATGCGGACGGATGAACTGGAAGCCGCTATCAACCACGACAAGGCACTTGGCTTCACCCCGTTGTGCGTGGTATCGACACTGGGTTCCACCAGCTCAACCGCGATCGATCCCATCGAGGCGATATCGCGTATCTGCAGGAAGCATAACGTATGGCATCATATCGACGCGTCCTATGCGGGGAGCGCGTTGATACTGCCTGAGTTGCGGTGGATGGCCAAAGGAGCGGAGTCGTGCGACAGCTTTGTGTTCAATCCGCATAAATGGCTGTTCACCAACTTCGATTGCTCAGCCTATTTTGTCCGTGACAAGCAGGCGTTGGTCAATACGTTCAGCATCATGCCCGAATACCTGAAGACTCCCGAGGACCGGCTGGTGAACAACTACCGCGACTGGGGGATTCCGCTTGGGCGGAGATTCAGGGCACTCAAGCTCTGGTTTGTGCTCAGGACCTATGGCCTGGAAGGACTGCAACAGCGGCTGAGAGACCACATCGCCTATGGGCAATGGGTGAAGGAACAAGTGGAGACGACACGCGGGTTTGAGCTGATGGCGCCGGCGCCACTCAACCTCGTCTGTTTCAGGATTCATCCGGACGGAATCGACGACGAAGCGAAGCTGGATGAACTAAATTCGAGACTGATCCAGGAGCTCAATGCCAGCGGCAAGATCCTGCTCACGCAGACACGACTCGACAACAAGTTTGTCATCCGGTTCGTGGCCGGCCAGACTCATGCGACGATGGATTCTGTAAAGCGTGGATGGGAAATTGTGAGGGACGCTATCTCTCGCACTTCATCATTCAGCCTTTGATATTCATCATTTAATATTTATTCCGCTCGTTTTGCCCCAGGAACGATAGGATTTCAGGGGGTAGAAATATTGAATATTAAATGATAAAGTTTGAATGATGAAGTTTCGCTTGAGTGTACTCCCAGTATCCGCCATCTCTCGCACTTTATCATTCAGCCTTTGAGATTCATCATTTAATATTTGCTACGCTCGTTTTGCCCCAGGAACGAAAGTATTTCAGGGGGTGGAAATATTGAATATTAAATGATAAAGTTTGAATGATGAAGTTTCGCTTGAGTGTACTCCCAGTATCCGCCATCTCTCGCACTTCATCATTCAGCCTTTGACATTCATCATTTAATATTTATTACGCTCGTTTAGCCCCAAGAACGGTAGTATTTCATGGGATGGAAATATTGAATATTAAATGATAAAGTTTGAATGATGAAGTTTCGCTTGAGTGTACTCCCAGTATCCGCCATCTCTCGCACTTTATCATT
>JAYRNL010000125.1:0-5311 GCA_041912235.1 Cyclobacteriaceae bacterium | reverse complement strand
CCCGCCGCCGTAGTTGGTGGTAACCACGTAACGGTAAGTCGTCTTGCAAATCACATCCGTATCGTTAAATGGCGAGGCGGCCACGGTAACGTAGGGCGTGCTGTTCCGCGTCATGGAGTAGCTTACCACGGGCCCCGCGGTGTTGGACTTGACAACGACGACGTCGCTGGCGGCGGTGACCTGAAGCTTGTTGGTGCACATGACGTTGGAATACAGCGACGTGTTGGTGCATGGATCGTAGGCACCCAACCGGAAGCAGTAGAAATTATCGTCAAGCTTGAGATCGCTGATCGCCAAGGTGTTTAAACCATACAAAGTTTTAAACAGCTGAAACGTGGTGGCATTATTCAAGGCAACCTCGAGCCGGTATTGAACATTCACGGCCGTAGTGAAGTCGAGGGTGATATTGGACGCATCGATGGAGGTGAGCTTGTTGAGGGTAGGCGCGGTGAGCGCAGCAACTGAGGTAAACGATTGCGTTTTAGCGGTGCAGTTGTCGGCGGAGTTTAAGTGACGACCGCGTACCGAGGCAGTATAGGTGCCCGCCGGCGTGTAGGTGTAAGAGCCCGTCGCGATGTTGTTGGAGAAGGGCAGGACATACTCCGGCGTGGCGTCGTTGTTGAAGTCGATAACGTACTGATCATAGTTGTTGTCAACGACCTTTATGCTGGCGCGGTTACCGGAGCAGGCATAGATCTCGAAGCTTGGCTGCAGGTTTTGATCGACGGTGACGACGATGTCGTCAGCGCCAATGCTCTGATAAAGTACAGAGAGCGTGTATGTGCCCGGCGTGGTATAGGTATGGGTGAACTGATTCTGGATAGCGGGTGTGTTGTCGCCGAAAGTCATGGAGCATGGCTTGGCGCCGGAACATTCACCGGCAAGGAGGTTCGTGAGATTGATGGTAAATGAAGCGCAGCCTTTCTTTTGATCCAGCTGAAACCTCCCCAGACGACTGTTATACGGTTGGGCATACATGATTACCGGGAGGCTGAGGCATACCACGATCACCCCGGTTGCCCGGAGTGCTGCTTTCCACCATGTGTTTTGTCCTTGCATCACTTCAAGTCAACCGTCGCGCAGAATAATTCAGCTTTTACCAGGTCATCGTGCAACAACCGGTCCGTCTCCATAAACGGAACCTGACTTCTAAAAGTATGAACGAACGCTTCAAGTGGAGATGAAGTTTTCGCCGGCCGGCGGAATTGCAGCCCCTGTGCCGCCGTGATAAGTTCCACGGCCAGGATGCTGTACACATTTTTCACCACCCGGTAGGCCTTCAGTGCCGCGTTGGCTCCCATGCTTACGTGATCCTCCTGTCCGTTGGAGGAGACAATGGAATCTACCGATGCGGGCGTACACAATTGCTTGTTTTGACTGACCAAGGCTGCAGCGGTGTATTGAGGCATCATCAAGCCGGAGTTAATACCCGGATTGGCGACAAGGTAATTGGGAAGGTCCCGGGCTCCGCTGATGAGTTGAAACGTCCTTCGTTCCGATATGCTTCCCAACTCGGCCAGAGCAATGGATAGAAAGTCGAGCGTTAAGGCCAACGGTTGTCCATGGAAGTTACCTGCCGAAATGATCGCGTCGCGCTCCGGAAACACGTTGGGGTTATCCGTTACGCCGTTGACCTCGTTCAGCACGATGTCGGTACAATACCGGATGGCATCCCGGCTGGCACCGTGCACTTGCGGAATGCATCGGAACGAGTAGGGGTCCTGAACATGTTTCTTGGGGTGGCTGATGAGCTCGCTGCCGGACAGCAACTCACGAATTTCACGGGCCACCTCTCCCTGCCCTTGCTGAGGCCGTATGGTATGTACATCCGCGTCGAATGGTTCGATCCGGCCGTCGAAGACATCCAGCGACAGGGCTCCAATCCGGTTGGCCAGGCGCAGGATTCGATGGGCATGGAGGACACACCAGGTTCCATAAGCAGCCATGAACTGAGTTCCGTTCAGGAGGGCCAGTCCCTCTTTGGCTTTCAGGTGTATCGCCTTCCATCCAAATCGATCGAGGATGACCTTGGCATCGTACTCCTTGCCTTCAACGTTCACCCGGCCCAGGCCAATCAACGGCAGGCTGAGATGAGCGAGGGGTGAAAGGTCTCCGGAGGCGCCAAGCGATCCCATTTCATAGACCTTCGGATAAACCCGGTTGTTGTAGAAATCAATGAGCCGCTCCACAGTCTCCACCTGCACACCGGAGTAACCGTAAGACAATGACTGAATCTTGAGGAACAGCATCAGGCGAACCAACTCATCCGGTATCACAGGGCCCATACCGCAGGCATGCGACTTGACCAGGTTTTCCTGAAGTCGTTCGAGGTCTTCGGTGGAAATATGTTTGCTGTAGAGTGAGCCGAACCCGGTATTGATTCCATAAACCGGCTTCTGATAGGAAGCAATTTTCCGATCCAGGTAATCGCGGCATGCTTGAATGCGGTTTCTGGATGGCTCGCCCAGGGCAAGTGAAGTGGTCTCGGGCAGCATCGCCCCCAGATGATCCAGGGTCAATCGTTCGGAAGAAACGGTATGAAGGCTCACAGTTTGGATGAAGCGGTTAGTTCAGCGAGTAGTTGATCGAGTGTCTTGATATGCTGTTCACCTGTTCTCAGGTTCTTTACAGCCAGCACGCCTGATTTCATTTCATCCCCACCGATGACAATGGCGAAGGAAACCTTCTTCTTGTCCGCATATTCGAGCTGCTTCTTCAACTTGGCCGTATCCGGATAGATTTCCGCAGCGATCCCGTGGTCGCGCAAGGTCTGCGCAATGCTCAATCCAAACTTCATGGTCTCCTTGTCAAAGTGACAAACCAGTGCCTGCGTGGATCGCTGGGCTTCCTCCGGAAAGAGGTTGAGCTCCTCCATGGCATCGTACAACCGGTCGACTCCAAAAGAAAACCCCACGCCAGAACTCTTTTCTTTTGAATCGAATACGGCGGTCAGGTTGTCGTAGCGGCCGCCGCCGCTTACGCTGCCAACGGTGGCATCGTGTATTTTCACTTCAAAGATGCAGCCGGTGTAGTAACTCAGCCCCCTGGCCAACGCCAGGTCCAGTTCCAGGGGCACCCCGTTGCCACCGAGGTCCTTGGTGAGGGAGAAGACGGCTTCCAGGTCATCGATGCTCGCCGTCGCCCGGCCATGAGTCCCCAGACGGGAACGCAGCAGTGAAATCTTCTCTGCATGAGATCCTTTTGAATCAAGAATTTCAAACAGGGAATCAATGGCTTCGCTCGCAAAGCCCCGGGTGATCAGTTCTTCGCGAACACCTGCTTCTCCGATTTTGTCGAGTTTGTCGATGGCTACAAATAGTGACCCTTCGTTGCTGTTGGCACCGGCAAGGGAAGCCAGGCCGGAGAGCACACCGCGGTGATTGATTTTGATGCTGTACTTCCTGATTCCCAGTTTGGCGAAAACATCCCGGATCATCAGGATGATTTCGGCTTCGCATACCAGTGAATCCGTGCCGATCACGTCGGCGTCGCACTGATAGAATTCACGGTACCTTCCTTTTTGGGGCCGGTCGGCTCGCCAAACCGGCTGGATCTGGTAACGTTTGAAGGGAAAAGTGATCTCGTGACGATTCATCACGACGAAGCGCGCAAATGGCACGGTGAGGTCGTACTTCAACCCCTTCTCTGCGATAAGGGGCGTCAGCCTGCGTGAGTCCTTCGCCGTCAACAGGGAGGTGTCAGCGTCCTTGAGGTAGTCTCCTGAGTTGAGGATCTTGAACAGCAATTGGTCCCCTTCTTCGCCGTACTTCCCGGTGAGGGTTGAGAGGTTTTCCATCGCGGGAGTCTCCAGCGGCTGAAAGCCATAGCGCTCAAAAACGGTGCGTATCGTTTGGAAGATAAACTGCCGTTTGGCCATTACGGCAGGTCCGAAATCCCGGGTGCCTTTGGGAAGAGTTGGTCTGTCCATAGATCAAGGGCACAAGTTAATCACAACGCCAAAGAATCCCTGATTTTGTGGCTGGGGCAAATAATCCGGGGGCTATCCGGTAAAAGATCAGAAATCTGATTAGTTTTGCACCCTTTAAAATTCAAGACCATGTCTGTTACCCGTCTAAAACGCAAGAACCGCAAGGACAAGGCAGTAGCTGCCCGCCGTCGTCAGGCGCTCAAGCTGCAAGGCTTCAAGCCGGTGGCCAAAGGAGTCGACATCGAGAAGATCAAGGAAGAGTTCAAGGCCAAGAAAGCCGCCAAGAAGTAATTCACCGGGGTACTTCTTCGTGCCGGACCTCTTACCAAAGTCAGGCAGGAGTGTCGAGTTTGCCCCGCTTCCCCAATTCAATCACTTCCAGTTTCTGAATCGCTCCCTGCGCGACAACCATCCGCAGGACCGTTCGCATGTGATGAAATCCCTGTTGCCCTGCGGCGCCGGGGTTGATGAACAGCAATCCGCTTTCGTCTTTTTTTACTTCGCAGATATGCGAGTGTCCGCAGATCAAGACATCGGCTTTCCGTTCGCTCAGGAGTCCCTTGACGCGGGCATTGTACCCCGGGGGCCTTCCGGCAATATGCGTTATCAGGAAGGTCATGCCTCCGCGCGTTAGCCAGCAGTCTTCCGGAAAGCGGTTTCTTAATTCGGGATCATCAATGTTGCCGTGGACTCCGGTTACCGGTTTGATGAGTTCCAGGCCCGTAATTACATCCTTGTGGCCGATATCGCCGGCGTGCCAGATTTCGTCACAGTCCTTGAAATGAATAGCCACCGTTTCGTCCAGAAAACCATGCGTATCGGAGATCAACCCGATGGTTACGGCATTCTTCATGCTAATGCTCAGCCTTTGGCTTGACGCGCAGTCCCAAAAGCGAATCCAGGGCGCTGTCCAACTCCTTGATTTTAGGATAGGCGTTGTTGCTGAGGACGATGTATGTCTTGTTGGCGTCAATGAATCGCACGATACGGGTTGCGTAACCTGGGTTTGAACCGGTGTGCCATATCTTTTTACCGAGGGATTTGTGTTGATCAATATCCCAGCCAAACCCGTAGTTCGATAGCGAGTCGTTGTTGAGCCGTTGGGGAGTAAATGCCTCGGCCAGGGTTTCCGGTTTCACGAGGGAACTTCCATAAAGGGCGCGATCCCATTTAAGGAGATCGGCTGAGGTCGAACTTATCCGCCCGGGTCCTTTGCGGTTGCCGAGCCATACAATGTAATTTGATGAAGGGAATGAATCGGCTGAGATGTATCGTTTCTTGTCCGGAACGAACACATATCCTTTCGCAAAATTTTCAACAGCAGCTTTTTCTTCGAGTGTCCGTATATCGGTGGACACCATTTTCATGGGGGCGAAAATCCGT
>JAYRNL010000124.1:0-9394 GCA_041912235.1 Cyclobacteriaceae bacterium | reverse complement strand
GTCAAGCACCTGGGCCTGCATTTGCCGGTCCGTGAGCGTGCCCGTGTACTCGAGCAGCCGGTCAGCCAGCGTGCTTTTGCCGTGGTCAATATGAGCGATAATGCAGAAGTTGCGGATATTTTCCATTCCCCGGGTAGTCCAGCCTGAATAATGAGGTGCAAAAGTAGCCAAAAATCCGTGTTTCAGGGTATTTCTTGTCAATCCGCCTGGCTACAAATTGTCCTGAAGCCCTCGAACCCTTGACGGACCACTTCATCCCAGCGCCTCTTATTTTTACTTTCTCAGAAAGCGACAGCATGGAACGCAACTATGACGAACTCTTTGCGGAAATGCTCCTAAGCATTGACCTAAACGCGGAAGAACTGGAAAAGCACTCCAATGAACTTACGCGTGTTTCACTTGAAGTAGACCACTGACCGTATAAAACACGATCAGGCCCACGAACGGATAAGGAGGACCACCTGAGGCTTTGACCGGGAAGTCGGTCGGCCACTTAACGTCTGGCCTTCAGGCCAATTTATAAGCCGTCATCACTTCCTTTAATTTCCCCGGGCTGGCCTCGTCCAACTCGCGGGCGCGCTGCATCAGTTCAAAGACGGCTTCCTCGCGGAATCCCAGCTTTGCCGCAGCCTGCGCGCAGAAACGCATTTCCGTCTTGTAAATCTTCTCATCGATCCTCATCAGCTGGATCAACTGGAGCAGCACCTCCTCTTTGTCCTTGTCGGCGGCAAGAGTCAGCAATTTTTCCGGCGTTGAAGCGAACAGCGGCAGAATTTCCGCCACCATCATGTGATTGGCTAACCCAATCGAAATAATATACTGGCGTTCCTTTTCAGCCAACTCGCCATCGATGGAGGCAAGAGTGATGAGCGCCTGGAGTCGTTGCGTGGTGTCCATAGTGATGTGACGAAAGTCCGCAAATATTCGATATCCCGCAATGACTTGATTCAGGCGACAAGGGCGGTTTCGTACCTTGCACCATGAACTTCCTCGCCCACCTGCACCTTTCCGGTAATGACGAAGCGGTCATGGTGGGAAACTTCATAGGCGATTTTGTCAAGGGTCGCGATTTGAAAGCCCAATTTGGACCGGGTATAGCGCGGGGTGTTGAATTACACCGGGCGATTGATGAGTTCACCGATCGTCACGCGCTGGTCAAGCAAAGCAAGTCGAGGTTGTGGCCCACGTACCGCCATTACTCGTCGGTCATCGTAGACATCTTCTATGATCATTTTCTCGCTGCCGGCTGGCCCGCGTATTCGAACGAACCCCTTGACCAATATGCCCAACGGGCCTATGCGCTGATGGCCAGTCATCACCATATCCTTCCCGAACAGGTCAGGTACATGCTGGGGTACATGACCCGCGGCAACTGGCTGCTTAATTATGCGCAGGTTGAAGGCATTCAGCGCGCGCTGACCGGTATGTCGCGCCGGGCCTCGTTTGAGTCCAAGATGGACCAGGCGGTGACCGACCTTCGCCAACATTACGATGCGTTTCAATCCGACTTCAACGAATTCTTCCCGGAGCTGAAACAATTTTCACAAGACTGGCTCAACTCCCCGCAGTCAGACAACTGAAACCACTCAGGCCTTCGCGTAAAAGTTGACCTTCGTCTCTTTGGCGCCCAGTGAAGCGAGGTAGTCCACCACGGCTTTAGATGGATCTCCTCCCTTGTTGGCATGGTGCAGCATGGTAAATCCGTGCGGGCCCTTCGAATTCAGGAGACCGGGGTTGAATGTCAGGACATTCTTCACGGTGTCAAGGTGCCCGAGCATGCAGGCCAGATAAATGTTGTACCGTGCACCTTTGCCCAGAAGGTAGTCAGCTATCTCGCGGTTGCCTACATGGCCGGCCGCCTCAATACCGGATTCGAAGTCTCCGCCTCCCCAATCGAACGAGACATGAAGAAGCTGTGGATCATTTTCCAGCATCTCTTTGGCGCGGTCGAACTTCCCGTGGCAGACGCTGACAAATTCTTTCACTACATCCACATTGAGTGCCGGTGGCCGTTCCTGAGTCTGCTGACCTCGGGTGATAAAGGGAAGCACGAGGGCCGTACCCCCGATGAGGGTACGGTGAAGAAATTCGTTGCGGTTCATAGGCATAAGGGTTTTCTGAACTCAACGTCAGCTTGCTCCTCACGTTTCCGTTCGCGTGATTTGCGGGGCCGGTGTTACGCAAACGGCAAATTCCTATGACCAATGACCCGGAGCTGAGCGGAAAATACCTGGGCACCATTTCCGGCGACTTTGCCAAAGTGGCCGACACGATCAAGGAGGCCTCCTACCAAATTCGCACGGCAGGATTTGAGTTTCCCATCTTCCCCATCTGTGCTGAAAAGCAGCCCATCGGACAATTGTTGCTGAACGGCTCCGACGCAGGCATTCGCTGGAACTACTATGCCAGCTTCCTGGATGAGTTCATCCAGCGTGAGTTGGTAGCCAAAGACAGGGAAGAAGATTTCAAAAAAGCCTACAAAGACCCTGACGAATTCTGCTGCCTCTTTGTGATCGACAAAGATTTCACGCGCTTTGTATTTATCCCCTACCCGGAGGATTAGACACCCGACACGTTAGAAGTGTACCCAACCCTGCGCTTTCAACGGCACCGCATTACCACCCTTGGTCACCAGCACATTTTCTGAAGGGTTGGCATGAACATAGCCGATCAGTTGAATATCCTGGTGCTTGTTCAACTTCTCCACGTCGGACTGGCGGATGGTAAAGAGAAGTTCGTAGTCCTCTCCCCCATTCAATGCGCAGGTAAACGGATCGAGGTTAAATTCGACGGCCGTGTTGAAGGCATCCTGATCGATGGGAATTTTGTCTTCGAAAATGCGGATGCCAACGCCGGAATTTTTTGAAATGTGCATTAGTTCGGAGGCGAGGCCATCGGAGATATCGATCATCGCGGTAGGCTGCACACGCAGGTCAGCCAGTTCATAAATGATATCCATCCGGGCCTGGGGGCGCAACTGGCGGCCCACCACATATTCATGCTTCTCCAGGTCGGGTTGCATGTTAGGATCGGCCAGGAAAACCTCCTTCTCCCGCTCCAGTACTTGCAGTCCGATGTAGGCGCCGCCAAGATCTCCGGTTACGCACAACACATCTGAGTCCTTGGCTCCGCTGCGGTATACTTCATTGCCCTTCTTTGTCCGACCCAGGATAGCCACGCTGATTACCAAACCGGATGGCGACGCCGTAGTATCACCACCCACAAGGTCCACCCGGTATTGATCGCAGGCGGCGCGAACGCCTTCGAAAAGGGCGTCGATGGCCTCCACCGAAAATCGATTGCTTACGGCAATTGAGATCACCACCTGCTCCGGTTTTCCGTTCATGGCGGCGATATCGGAAACATTGACCGCGACAGCCTTGTAGCCCAGGTGCTGCAACGGCATGTACGAAAGGTTGAAATGAATGCCTTCGACAAGCATATCCGTCGACAGCAGCATGACCTCCTCACCGGCGTCGATCACTGCCGCGTCATCACCTATTCCTTTCAGGGAGGTGGCGTTCTTCAGGTTAAATCCGGCGGCAATGCGGTCGATAAGGCCAAATTCGCCCAGGGTGGAAATATCGGTACGGGAAGGGTTGCTCATAATCGTGGTGGGAACCGGGCGACGTTGCCGGTCATTCGTCGGCAAAAATAGACGGTTAGGCTCACACTTGGTGAATAGGGTTCGTTCCGGTCGTATTCAGGGTAAAAATCAGGTGTATGAAAACTGTCATTTCCCTCCTGCTGGTTGCTGTCTTCCTGATCACCGCTTGCGGACCCAAGTCGTATTCCGATACCGCCATTGGTAAAAAGAAGTGGAAGTACTACAACAAGACACAGTATGGCCTCCATCCGAAGAAGGGACCAAATTTCTGACCGTCTTACGGCTAGCAGTCCTGACAAATCTCGGTCAATACACCATTGGTTGTCTTCGGATGTAAGAAGGCAATCATCTTGTTGTCGGCGCCGGGCATCGGTTTTTCCGATAGCACCTTGAATCCCGCTGAGGTGAAGTCCTGAATCTTCTTCTGGACATTGTCCACATCAAACGCGAGGTGATGAATGCCTTCGCCGCGCTTCTCGATGAACATGGCGATGGCGGAATCAGGGCGGGTTGCCTCCAGCAACTCAATCTTTACATTGCCCACCAGGAAGAATGACGTGCGCACGCCTTCACGCTCGACCGTTTCTGTCTTGTAGGGCCCGGTGCCCAGCAAGCGCGTGAACAAGGCGTTTGATTCCTCCAGGTTCTTTACCGCTATGCCGATGTGTTCCAACTTGTTCATATCTCCTGAATTGAAGGTTGTTTGCTATTTTTGCCTAAGGGAAGAAACTTTTCCCTTATTCCCAAGGTTTTAAGGCCAAACGCAAAGGTAGATGATTGAGACGACGGGCGATACGCATGTGGAGGCTGCCAAAATCCAGCAGCAGATCAAGGACTACCTGGGCCTGCGCACGGCGGATCTCATCTTTGAATTCAGCTCGTTTGAAGGTGCAGTGAAGCTCGATCTCATTACCATTAACCCGCGTCACAACCAGTCCTTCCTGTTCCATTCCGAAAAAGCCGCCGACAAAGTGGATGCGCTGCGGAAGATGCTGGACTATGTAAAGAACTACAAGGAGAAAGAGAATTCGTACACCATCCAGTGGGTGGCGCGCGGCGAGCACGAGTTGCATACCTCCTACTTCCGGGCCGGAAACATCCTGGAAGCGCTGGAAAAGTTGTACTATGGCAGAGACCGGAATACCATAACGGTGTTCAGCGTCGTATTGAACCCGGTGAGCTAAACTGAAGATGAAATGATTACGGTTACCGATAAAGCGAAAGAGAAGATCATCGAACTGCGGGCAAAGGACGGCCTGGCGCCCAACAACAACGTCCGCGTGTCGGTGAAGGGCGGCGGCTGTTCCGGGCTCATGTACGATCTGAATTTCGACGACGAGATCAAACCCGTGGACCAGATCTTTGAAGATAAGGGGATTAAGATCCTTGTTGACAAAAAGAGCCTGCTGTACCTCCTGGGGACCACGCTTGATTTTTCCGACGGACTGAATGGAAAAGGATTTCAGTTCATCAACCCGAACGCGTCACGCACCTGTGGTTGCGGCGAAAGTTTCGCGGTCTAGCCATCCCATCATCCGTTCCGGCGGTATTACTATTTAATCGAATTCCCTTCGCGGCTTACGGCGACCGTTCGTTGCCTGACCGAAAATCCCGCATGCGTTGGTAGGAGACCTAATGGCCGGCTTCCTACCTTTCCGCATGACCCGTCTCCTCGCACCCTTGTTGTTCGTCGCGCTTCATGCCTTCGGGCAAAATCCTGAAGTCAACCGCTACCTCGCTGAGGCGCGGAAGGCGCTTGCCGTGAAGGATTACCCGGCCGCATATGACGCACTTATGAAAGCGCATGTGTTTCACCCGTATCACCAGGCGATCTTGTACAACCTGGGTGTCATGTCTGCGGCCACGGGCAGACTCGATGAGAGCATCCCTTATCTCCGAAAAGCCCTGTATGTCAATGCTGGTTACAACCTGGAGATTGGCGAGTTATCCTCCGTCAGGGATCGTCCCGATTTTAAGGCATTGCTTGAATTGCAAAAACAGCTGCAGACGCCGGTTATCCAATCCGATACCGCACTTGTCCTCAGCGACCGCACCCTTCACATCGAATCGGTTGATGTCGATCCGTCTTCAGGGACGTTCTACCTTGGGAGCATACACCGGCGGAAGGTTGTTGCGGTAGACAACCGTGGAACGGTGAGCGACTTCACCTCCCCATCCGCCAGCATGACCGCCGTCTTCGGCGTTCGTGTCGACGCAAAAAGGAAGTTGTTGTGGACCTGTTCATCACCGGTAGAAGAAATGGAGGGCTATGACAGCCTGGCAAAATCTACGGTGTCGCGGTTTGATCTGAAGTCGGGAAAACTCCAGCGGCAGTATTCGCCTTCCGTCAAGACCAGGCATGTACTGGGGGACCTCGCGTTGAATTCCATCGGCGAAGTGTTTGTCTCCGACTCCAGGAACAACGTCATTTTCAAGGTAAACGAAAAAACCGGCTTGCTCGATCTCTTTTTTGAGTCGGCCGACTTCTGGAACCTCCAAGGCCTTGCGTTCAGTCCGGATGACCGTTACCTGTTCATCTCCGACTACATCAAGGGGCCGTACCGGCTGGACATAAAAACGCGGACGCTGATCAAACTCAACTCCACGGTTGAAGCCTCCCTGAAAGGAATTGACGGCTTGACCTTCTACGGCGGATCGCTTTTGGCGCTGCAAAACGGAACCACACCGTTCCGGGCGACGCGGTACGTACTTAATCCCACCCTGGATACCATCATCGGCGCAGTCATTCTCGACCAGGCGCATCCGGCCATGAATGAACCGACGATTGGCACTGTAGTGGGCGATGACTTCTATTATGTGGCGAACAGCCAGTGGAGTGGCTATGATGAGCAGCACCGATTGAAGCCTTCCTCCGTGCTCCGGGACATTGTGATTCTGAAGGCAAGACTGAAGTGATCCGTTGAAATGAAACTTCGACCAACCGGAACTATGTTTCGGGAAACGGCAGTTCTACTGAGAGTCTGTGATTCTCAACCAGCATTGACGACATCTTATGGCGACCTGCTTATGGCTCTATGTTTCTTTCGATTAGTTCGTGTCTTTTAGCATAGAAGTAAATAGCAAAACACGTTGTGACCATTGGGACTAGTAGGCCAAATTCATCAATGAACCACGGAGTCAGGTCTGTCGGTTTCGTCAATGGTGTGAGTATTCGCTGAATGTAAAGGTTGTGACTTGCATGGAGTATCACACAAGGAAATAAGCTGCCAGATTTTAGTCGAAACCAAGTATATATGAAACTCGACGAAACTACCATTAATGTGAAACACGAAAGTCCAAACCACAGGGGTGTACCATTGTTGTAGTCGCCAAAAATCAAAACATCGTAGTGCCAGGCTGCCCAAATCAGTCCGGTAATTAGTGAGGTTCTTGAATAGTTGAACTTCTTTGACAATTCTGGACCGAGAAAGCCCCGCCAACCGATTTCTTCTCCAAGGGCATTAGCGGATGCCCGAATCATGCCAAATGTTCCCGTGAGCAGAACATATATAAGGATCACCCCTCCTGCTGATAGTCCAGAAATTCCAATCGATGAGGCTGCATCGTTTACGAATTCAGCATTGTAAAAAGTGCCGACACCGGTTGACCAAATCAAAAGATAAGCAACAAGTGAATACCCGACTGGAACCAGGAATGAGTTTGCGAGAAGGGTAGAGGTTGGCCACCCCCAACCAAAGTTTCTGAAATTCTCCCCATAAATACGCTGTGTCACTAGAGCGGCTATTGCCGGACCCCACATCGACGCCGTAATTAGTAGGCGGTAAAATTCTCCGGTCGGTTTAAAAAGAATAAATGGTAAGTCAATGGTCATCGAGATTAGAAAAGCCAAAGACAAGAACGTGATTACTTTCTTTGATGAATACTTTCTATTGTCAGTTTCCATTTTCATTAGTCAATGTTTGTCAGCGCTTTCTATTTCAAATCAGGAAGTAGAAACTGCTGTGTTGAGCAAATGGGCTACAACCGCCACGTTATGCGGGGTGGCCGGCGACTGATACGCACATAGTAAGCTGTCGACCTCGCTGGCAAGCCGACCAGCTACTTGTTTGTCTGGGCCGAAGCAACCGTTTCCCAAACGTCTTTTCCTTTTTTTCCAACGAGCAATGAACTTGAAATGAAATCTCGTTTACGCTGGGTTGAGTCGTCCTTCAGCATATACGTCCAATGGATCTTGAACGTCACGTAGCACGACTTGTCACTTAGAAAGGTAACGGTAGGCTCCTCCAGGAATGCATAATCCACAAAAACCACCTTATCAAGTTGTTCCTGGTAGTGCTTGATTACATCGTCTTTTGTCGACCTGAACAAGTCTCCACCGGATGCGGAAACGTCACCGGTCAATGGAACGGGAGTCGCCGCGGATTTACTGTCACCCTTTTTCAAGGATTCATTGACTTTTATGATCAGCTGTTCTTTGACGAGCGCACTTTCAGCGCTCTCGTCTACGACCGAAGTAGAACATCCCACGGTCACGAACGTCAGGAGGGTCATAAGTCTTCTCATAGAAGTTGTATTAAGTGGTGCAAATGGTTGCTCAATCAGTATCAGGCGGATGGATGGAGCAACATAACGATCAACGTGCCTATCCCTGACACGTCATGTCCGACATAGTGAATATACCTTCATGGAACGCTCCAGTCAACTGACCGGACCCATGATCCTTTCCTCACCGCACCAGCGCCACACACTTCAACTCAATGGCGATGGGCGTGGGCAATGCGCCTACCTCCACCGTGGTGCGGCAGGGTTGGGTGGCCGGGTCGGGGAAGTACTCTTTGTAAATGCGGTTGTACGTGGCGAAGTCGCGTTTCATATCGGTGAGAAACACGGTCACATCTACCAGGTCCTCCCAGCGGGAACCCGAGGCTTCCAGCACATGACGAACATTCTCAAACACGGAACGGCACTGGATCTCAATGTCCGAAATCACTGGGTTACCCTGGTCATCGAGCGTAACACCGGGAATATCTTTTGACCCCCGTTTGCGGGGACCGACGCCGGAGAGAAACAAGAGGTTGCCGACGCGGCGCGCGTGGGGATAGGGGCCTACAGGCTCGGGTGCCTTGTCGGAGGTAATGGGTGTTGCGCTCATGGGGATTGAATTTCAAAAACCAAACTGGCCCACTGGCTCTGGTAATCGGCACCGGCCTGCTCGGAGGGGATCATCTTCACCGAACTCACCATCCATGGGCCGGGACTGCTGATGGGAAAGCGGATCGTGCCGTCTTTTTCGGTGTAGATGTTTTGCAGAAAGATACGGTTGCCCACGTGGCTCCAGACTTTCACCATCACGTTGGCGGCGGGTTTCTTCTCCCACATCACCTGGCAATCGAGATAATCACCGGGTTTGAGGGTGGCCGGATTTGTCATAGGAAATATCTCATAGCGGAAACCGGCACTGCGGCGGTAGGTCTCATCGAGTTTAGAGCCACACTGAACGATCATCTTGGCGTATCGCTTGTAGAACTCTTTCGCGCTGTCGTTCATTCGGCCCGAGCGTTTCCTTTCATCCATTATATTTTCCAGCCCGTCTTCCTCAAGGTATTTGTTAAAGTCGGCGGCGGGCAGTTCAATGGAAGCAAAGTTGCTCTCGAGAGCGACGAGATGCGTGCCTTCCCGGTCAAACGTATAGGTGAGGTTCTTTCCTTTTGTTTTGGTAATCTGTTTTTCGAGGCGCTTTACGGTCGCCCCGGTATGAATTTCCAGGCGTTCTACCGTGTGCCGGTCAAGGTCCCAGGGCTCACCCTGGAAATTCTCCCCTACCAT
>JAYRNL010000123.1:0-7753 GCA_041912235.1 Cyclobacteriaceae bacterium | reverse complement strand
ATAGATGTGTTGTTTTCCTGCCAAATTGTATCTTGCTCATCAGGTTTGCATGCCTTGCTTTGCAAGAACGGCCATTTTGTTTGCCAAGGCATATCGTCCCTTTGCGAACTCTCAACAGCAGCAGATTCCCAATCCCCTATGAATTCCTACACGAGCTTAGAACACCTAAAATTCCTCCTGCAGGAAGTTCACTCCATCGACCCCCTCTTCAACCTGCCACGCTTCGCCCACCTCGACTGGTCGCAGTGCTGGATGATGGTCGAGTCGGCAAAATCACTGGCCGACCGGCATATGGAGCCCTACTTCCGGGAGATGGACATTCAAGGTGTACAGTATGATGGCAAGGGCGGCGTGAAGTCACATCCGCAACTGCGTACGATCATGCTACAGGCCGGCGAGCAGGGATGGATCAATGGCGCAGCTTCCTTTGAGGTCGGTGGCCTTCAAATGCCCCTGATGGTGTACAACGCGGGGCAGCACATCTTCCAGGCTGCCAATAACGGGTGCCAGGGATATTTCAGCCTGACCAGTGGCGCGGCTGCGCTGATAACCAGCTTCGGTTCCAGGCCACAGATCGACACGTTCGTGCCGAAAATGTTTGAGGGCAAATGGCAGGGAACGATGGCGCTGACCGAACCTCAGGCAGGAAGTTCCTTGTCGGATATCACCAGTACGGCCAAGCCCATGGAAGGCGATCGTTACAAAATCAAGGGTCAGAAGATTTTCATCTCCGGCGGACAGCACGAAGGCTGTGACAACTTCATTCACCTGACGCTGGTCCGCATCGAGGGAGCGCCTCCGGGAACGAAGGGAATCTCCCTGTTCATCATACCCAAGTTCCGCCCGGAAGCCGACGGCACGCTGAAGTATAACGACGTCTTCTGCGCGGGTGACTTTCAAAAGATGGGACAACGCGGCTACGTAACCACCCACCTGGTCTTTGGCGACAATGACGATTGCACCGGCTACCTCGTGGGCGAGCCCAACAAAGGACTTTCCTACATGTTTCAGATGATGAACGAAGCGCGCATCGGCGTTGGGCAGACGGCAGCGTCCGTTGCAATGGCCGCCTATCATGCGTCGTTGCAATATGCGCAGGAGCGCAGCCAGGGGCGGCTCGTGAGTGAAAAAGATCCGCTCAAACCTCCGACGCTCATCATCCGCCACCCCGATGTACAACGAATGCTGCTGACACAAAAGGCTATCGCTGAGGGATCACTTTCCCTGGCCATGGAGTGCAACAAACTCTATGACCTTGCCCACGCGACGGAAGGGGAAGAGCAGCGCAAGCATTGGCTCTTGCTCGAAATCCTCACGCCGATCGTCAAGACATATTCATCTGAGCAAGGAAGCCGGTCGGCAGCGCTGGCCGTTCAGACACTCGGTGGCTACGGATTCACCATGGACTTTCCCGTTCAGCAGCATTACCGCGACCTGAAGATCATGTCGATATACGAGGGTACGACGGGCATTCAGTCGCTGGACCTCCTGGGGCGCAAGGTCACCATGGAAAAAGGTAAGGCGTTGTCGGTCCTCATGGACGTCATCAAGGAGTGCGTTGCTGAGGCTTCCGCTGCCGGACTGGGTGCCCAGGCGGAGAAGCTTGAGACGGAGCGCGATCGGGTACAGACGGTCCTGTCACACCTGGGCAAGTTCGCAGGAACCGATGTCGACCGTTTCCTTTCCGATGCTTCGGTATTCATGGAGCAATTGAGTTACGTGGTAGTCGGATGGCAATGGCTGAAAATGGCCACGATAGCGTCGAAACGTCTTGCCGCCAATGACCTCAGTAGGCAGACAAGGGCCTTCTATGAGGGCAAGGTCCATACCATGAAGTTCTTCTTTCGCTACGAACTGCCCCATGCCGAGGCCTGCGCCCATACCTTGATGGATGCGGAGTACCTCACTAACCTCAAGAGTTTTGAAATGCTGCGTTGATCCGCAGTCACCTCTAGGCATCTCTTGAGCAAAACAGCCATTCTGACAGCAATTTAGGCTAAATAGAGCTCGATTCCAGCCAACTTGTCTTGAATTTGCTCCATTTTCGTTGGCGGCATAGATTTTCCTGTAGGTGGTGTAAAACATTGTTTAACCACTAAAACTTCAAATTCTATGAACCTGATCCGTTATAACACCTCCGATTATGTGCCTGCAACCTTCAGCAGCCTGGTCGACCGTTTCTTCAACGACACCCTGACTCGTTCGGGTGGCAGTTCCTTCCAGCCTCGCGTTGACATTGTAGAAAATGACAATGCCTACGAGCTGCATGTAGCCGTTCCCGGCATGAACAAGGAAGACTTCAACATCGAAATGAAGGACAACTTCCTGACGGTAAGTGGCGAGCGCAAGTTCTCCAGCGAGAAGAAAGAAGCCAACTGGCACAGCATTGAAACCCAGTTTGGCAGCTTCTCCCGTTCTTTCTCACTTCCTGAAAACGCAGATGCCAACAAGATCGCAGCCAAGTACACCAATGGCATCCTGGAAATCTCGATCCCCAAGGACGAGAAGAAAGCGCTGAAGACGACCATCAAAGTGAACTAAGCCGTCGCTTCAATGGCCGAATCGGCAGATCACTCCATATCATAGGTTGAGGGGTTGGTTACAGGGGCTTCCATCGAACGGTGGGGCCCCTGTTTTGTTTGGCGAGTTACCCATTCAATCTCCAAGCATCCTTCTCGCCCTCCACAGGACAATGGTTAGCGTCATGAGGATCGCCCCTGTCATGAGGATTCGGGTTGCCCATGCCTGAAGGTGGGGTTTAGCGATGGGCAGAAGGACCTGTTCAGGTTGTTCGGGGTTCACCAGTATTTCAAGGGCTTGGCCTTCGTGCAAGTCGAACTCACGCCAATAAGAATTCACATCGGTTATGGTCAGCGGGCTGCCACGATACAAATAACTGAATGTGATGGCCGCACCCCCTTGCTCAATTTTGCTTACCGTACAGGCTGCCCGAATCCATTCCTGTTCCGGTACGGAGTAGGTGAAGTATCCCACGGCTCCAACCGCAAGAATCACCATGCTGATCACCGTCAAGGCGATTCCTGCATAGCGAAACAGGTCCTTTTTTCCAGGCGGGTTGATTTTCGGCAGCGGCGATTCGGCCTCCAGGGCATCAAGAAGCTGCTGTGCATTTTCGGCAGTAGCGCCATATTCTTTTTGGATGAGCCTCAGCGCCTTCTCCTTCTGGCCAGCGGCTATCAAGAGCATCGCTTTGATTCGAACAGGTTCAAGCATTCCCAAAAATAGAAGAATTGGGTCAAGCGGCTCCAGCACCTGGCGATCGTGGAGATTCGCAAGGCGGTCATCTCCCACATACTGCTGGTTCTATTTTCTCTTGCCGGACAGCTTCTGGCCGCCCTGGTAGACGATCAAATCAAAAGCCTGCGTTGAGTTGGGAATGAATTCCACCAGGAGATCAACTTCCTTCATAAAGAATTTGGTGTCCGACTCCCCGAAGAGTGCAAACTTGGGCTGGCCGGTGGCTTGCGACATGAGCTTGCCGTCCTCCAGCGTGATCATGAGGTTGAAATTGGGCATCAGCTCGTAGGTGCCCACATAGTTCTTCAGGACCTCCGGGCTCACCGCCACCTCCACACGAGTGGGAATGGCCTTATCGGATTTCTTGCCATGGATGGCCTTGCCCGAGCGCTCCCTGAAGAGGAGTTCCTTCACGCTGCTCCCTTCCATGACAAATTCGAGAGACGTGAACCCGGTTTCAAAAGCAAAATGGGTCTTGTCCTGGGGCCATATCTTGAACCGGCTGCCACCCGATCGCTGACTGAAGAGTTGGTCGCCTTCGGCGGTAAGGATACGGGTACTTCCATCTTCAAATTCATAAACTCCGGCGAGCGACTGCGCGTAGGCGGGGTCAAGCTGAACCTTTGCTACCGGGTCAGGAAATGGCTTACCGATGGCTTTGGCCGCCATCCGCGTAGAAACTTCTCCGGGATTGCTGCAATCGCAATTGCTGAGCAACACCACATACATATCTTCTTTGGGTAAGTAGATTTCATTGGTGGCGTAGCCAAAGATCCCGCCTGAGTGTTCCTGGGTGGCGCTGCCGTTGATGCTGCCGATGCCCCAGCCATACCCGTATTCCTGTACCTGGCCGTTGTTGAGTTTCACGGGAGTAAACGCCAACTGGATGGTCTCCTTCTTCACCAACCGGTTGGCGTTGATGGCCATCTGCCAGGTGAGCAGGTCATCCACGGTCGACATGATGGATCCGGCCGAGTAAGGTTGCGTGAAGCTGAGGTATTCAGCCCGCACAAAGTCACCTTGCTTCTGGTAACCCTGTGCCCGGTTGGCGATGATACGGGACTGGCTTCCGTAGTACGTGTTCTTAAGGCCCAACGGAGTGAAAATGTTCTTCTCCAGGAATTCAGCATACGTTGAGCCGGATGCCTTTTCAATGATGTAGCCGAGGATGAAATACGCCGAATTGTTGTAGCTCCATTTCTCTCCCGGCGCGAAATCCATGGGTTCATTCTTGAATATGTCAATCATCTGCTGCGGAGAGAGGTCCTCGCGCCAACGTTTCGTCCACGCCTCCATGCTTGTATAGCTTTTGATTCCTGAGGTGTGGGTCAGCAGGTGGTGTATGGTAATCTGATCACCCTTGGGGTAGTCGGGGATGAATCGTGTGAGCGGATCGTTGAGGGCGAGTTTACCCTGCTCCATGAGCATCAGGATGGATACGGCCGTGAATTGCTTGGTGATCGAACCGATTTCAAAGACATGCTCAGGCCGCATGGGTACCTTGTTTTCGAGATCCGCCATGCCGAAGGCCTGCCGGTAGACGGGTTTGCCGGCTTTGGCCACCAACGCAACGACACCCGGCTCATTGGCCTTGTACTTCGCCTTCAACATGGCGTCGAAGTCCGACGAAAACTTCTGTGATAACCCGGTTATCGAGACAAATAATAGCAAGGCAAGGATTCCGTTCTTCATGATTCTGGTTTGAACCTGAATATACGGCGATTGGCAAGAAACGTTCCAATCAATCCTGTGTAAGAAGAACGGAAAGCGGTCCCTGGTAAATTCGGTTACGCGGCTCGTCGCGTATGCCGGGGGGTTAATTCATCGAGCGTTCTGGCTATTCGCCTGGACACCTCCTCTTTCCTGCAGACCAGCTCGAGCTTCGCCATCCGGTCGAGGTAGGCGTCGTAGATTTCTTCCACACTTTCGTGTGCCAGGTAACGCCGCACTTCCTGGCGGAGCATGCCCAGGGCAGCCGGCGCTGAACTGTGCAGTTCAAGCGCCGCGCTGCGGTCACCCCGGCGAATCACCGGGATGGAGCAACCACTAACCTTGGTATAATCGTGAATGCGGCTTTCCATTTCGCAGTCAACGGCATGAGAAGTGATAAACAAACTTGCCTGATCCAGGAGCCAATCCAGGTCGAGAAGGGCAGTTTCGGGTGCATGATAATCTGTCATAGCGGTCCGTGTTTTTGTTTCAGTACAAACTTCGGTGACGCGGATGACAGGTTGTGTCATAGGCGGAAACGGCCCATTTGGGCCGCTGGAATGCCGTCGTTGACGGTCAACCGCCCTGGTAAGACCCGGATGCACCCGGGGACCTGAATCACTCCGGCGTCTTCCTTATCTTCGCCAGGCAACCTCTATGGCATCGAAAAAAAGACCGGACGATTCCCCCATACCGCAGGCCAAGATGCTGCGCGTGTTTAAACTCATTGCGCTTCTCAAGAGCGGGCATTGGACAATCGACCAGCTGGCCTCCCGGCTCGACATGAACCGGCGCAGCATCTACCGCTACCTCAATCTCCTCGAAGCCATCGATTTCAACGTGGACAAGGATTTCAACGACCGGTATTTCATTTTCTCCTCGGGTGACGAGCCGGAGAAATCCGAATTCACCATTGACGAGATGAACGTATTGAAACAGCTGGTAAAATCAGAGATTTCGCGCAACGCGCTCAAAGCCTCATTGCTCAAAAAATTGTCACTGCATTCCGAGATGGACGGCATGCCCAACCTGATCATCAAAGCGCGCAACGGCAAGATGGTTGAGCTGCTCTCCACGGCCATGAAGAACAAGAAGCAGGTTCTGCTCGCCAGCTACCACAGCGCCCACAGCAGTGACGTGCGGGACCGCCTTGTCGAGCCCTTCGGCTTTGGCGACGACTACCAGACCGTGCTGGCCCTGGATGTGAAAGACAAGACATGCAAGCAGTTCAAACTGGAGCGAATCGGGGAAGTAATTGTGAGGGACGACGGGTTCAAATTTGAGGCCTATCATGAAAAGAACGCGCCCGACATGTTCGGGATGACGGGCAGCACGGCAACCCTGGTAACCCTTCGGCTGAAAATGAGGGCCTACCTGCTGCTGAGAGAGGAGTTTCCCCAAGCCATTCCTTACCTGGAGAAGATGGACGACGGGGAGTATCAATTCCACGGTCCCGTGAGGAGCTTTGAAGGCGTGTCGCGCTTCGTCCTGGGTCTCGCGGGCGAGGTGAAGGTTGAGGCACCCCGGGATTTGGTCGAGTTTGTTCGCGGAAAAGCGAGACTGGTGTAGGTCCGTGATTTCTAACCTGTACAAACTTAAATTTTATATACCTTTCCCCTCAATTTTGCGTTGAACGTCACCATGCGCCGTCTTCTCTTTCTTGCCGTCGTCCTGGTTTCCGCAGCGATTGGTGCGGTGATCGGCGCCTACTACACGGTGCGGTATTTTGACAGCATCCCCAAGTACACCTCTATCGCCGAGCACCAGAAGGTTCGCATGCCGGCCGGCGCGACGGGCGGGGTGATCAACTTCGAAAGCGCTGCCCGCCAGGTTATTCCCGCGGTTGTCAATATAAACACCGTCTTCGGGGCCGGAGAGTTCAGCCTTACTCCCATGGACCTCAACTTCGATCCAATGGCGCGACCCAGCGGGTCAGGAGTAATCATCAGTGACGACGGGTATATCGTAACCAATGAACACGTCATCGAAGACGCCACGGCCATTGAAGTGGTGCTCAATGACAATCAGCGGTACTATGCCAAAATTATCGGCAAGGATCCCAGCACCGACCTGGCCCTGCTGAAGATCAATGCCAAAGATCTTCCCTACCTGCGCTACGGGAACTCCGATGAAGTGATGCCGGGCGAGTGGGTGCTCGCTGTTGGCAATCCTTTTGACCTGAACTCCACGATCACGGCGGGCATCGTCAGCGCCAAGGCGCGTAACATCGGTATCCTTCGGGACAAGAACAACTTGCAGGTAGAGTCCTTTATCCAAACTGATGCGGCCGTTAACCCGGGCAACAGTGGCGGCGCTTTAGTTAACCTGAAAGGCGAACTCATCGGAATCAATTCAGCGATAGCCACAGTCACGGGCAGCTACTCTGGCTACTCCTTTGCCATCCCTGTCAATCTGGTGCGCAAAATCATGGATGACCTGCTTGAATTTGGCACGGTGCAGCGCGGTCTGCTCGGGGTAGAAATACGGGATGTCACTGCCCGCCTCGCCCAGGACCGCGACCTGGATGTGGTGCGGGGCGTGTACATCGTACGGGTCAACGCCAGCAGCGCCGCCGACGAATCGGGGATGGAGTCTGGCGATGTGATCACGGCCATCGACGGTCAGGAGGTGGGAAGCGTTTCCGAATTGCAGGAACTGGTGGCTCGCCATCGTCCCGGTCACACCCTCCTGGTCACTTTCCGCAGAAACGGCAAGAACACCTCGGTGAAAACCACCTTGCGAAACTTCGAAGGACGCATGGCGATAACGAGGCTGCCGGTCAATT
>JAYRNL010000122.1:0-14488 GCA_041912235.1 Cyclobacteriaceae bacterium | reverse complement strand
TCGAATTCGATTATTGCTGCGTACATGGTTTGCAGGCGATCAAGGAATCCGGCTACGAAGCCATCATGATCAACTGCAACCCCGAAACCGTTTCCACCGATTTTGATATTGCCGATAAACTTTATTTTGAACCTGTTTTTTGGGAGCACTTGTGGGATATCATCCAGCACGAGAAACCCGAAGGTGTTATTGTACAACTCGGCGGACAAACGGCCCTGAAGCTGGCCGAAAAACTTCACAAGTATGGTGTGAAGATCATGGGCACTTCGTTTGAGGCCCTCGACCTGGCCGAGGATCGCGGAAGTTTTTCAACGCTCCTGAAAGACCTGAGCATTCCCTACCCGGAATTCGGCGTCGCGCGTGACGCCGACGAAGCGCTTGAGGTGTCAAAGACGATTGGCTTCCCGTTGCTGGTTCGTCCTTCGTACGTACTCGGGGGACAAAGCATGAAGATCGTGATCAACGAAAAAGAACTGGAGGATCACATCATCGATATCTGGAAGCACCTGCCTGACAACAAGGTGCTGCTCGATCATTTCCTGGATGGCGCGATTGAGGCTGAGGCAGATGCCATCTGCGATGGCGAAGATGTGTACATCATCGGCATCATGCAACATATAGAGCCGGCTGGCATCCACAGCGGCGACTCCTACGCGGTGCTGCCCCCTTATAACCTCGGTGATTTCGTCATCAAGCAAATTGAAAGTCATACCCGGCGAATCGCCCTGGCCCTGAAGACCGTCGGATTGATCAACATTCAATTTGCCATCAAGAATGACAAGGTGTATATCATTGAGGCCAACCCGCGTGCATCGCGCACCGTGCCGTTTATCTGCAAGGCCTACGATGAACCGTATGTGAATTATGCCACGAAGGTGATGCTGGGCGACAAGAAACTGAAAGATTTCACGTTTAAGCCGGTGAAGAAGGGTTATGCCATCAAGGTGCCCGTATTCTCCTTCTCCAAATTCCCGGATGTGAACAAGCAGTTGGGTCCTGAAATGAAATCCACAGGTGAGGCCATCTACTTCATCGACGACCTGATGGATGACTACTTCATGAATATATACTCCGAGCGAAACTTGTATCTCAGTCGCTGAGGTAAGGCTGCGATTTGGCCAAAAAAATTCTCACTCCAACATCAACCCGGGAAGTAATCTTCCGTACCATTTCCTGATGGGCCCTGGGGCCATGCTTCAGGCCGATCGGACGCAACCGATAAGGCCCCGGTATGCTGAGTCATCATAGGTGCAAAGGAGAAGAACCTAATAATTATTGTCCTTGCACACTTTTTTAGGTGTCCAGCTTGCAAATTGGGCCAGAAACACAGAAAACAGGTATATGAGTACGAACGGTACCCGAACAGTACCTGAACGGTTGCTGAACGGTAACGCCGACACGCCTGAACAAAGGCGCCTTTCCTGCCGAACAAATGAAGGGCCTTTTGCAGTTCCGACCCTACTCCCTCCTCAATGAATTGACAGGATTGACGATGGCTGCCTTGATCGATTGGTAGCTCACCGTGAGCCAGGCAATCCCCATCGAGGCGACGCCGGCAATAATAAAACTATCCACACCTACCGAAATACGATAGGCGAAGCCACTCAGCCACGTGTTCATCATGTACCACGCCAGCGGTACCGCCAGAACGAGTGCGATCAACACGAGCTTGCTGAAATCGCGCGACAACAGCAGGACGATACCGGGTACCGAAGCGCCCATGACCTTACGAATTCCGATTTCTTTGGTGCGTTGACCCGCCGTGAATGCCGACAATCCGAAGAGCCCCACGCATGCAATGACGATCGACAGCCCGGAGAAGACCCGGAACACTCTGCCGGACTGCCGCTCCTGGGCATAGCCCTTGTTCAGGTTGTCCTCGAGGAACTCGTACGCAAATGGCCGGCCGGGAACGAGCTCCCTCCAAAGCGCTTCTATTTTGTCCAACGCCGCCTGCCTCATTCCCTCCTTGATTCTTACCGCGATATAATTACTGTTGGGATGACGATTGAATACCTCGTAATTGAAAATAACCAATGGCGTGATCTCATCGCGTAACGACTGGAAGTGGAAATTGCTGACCACCCCGATGATGGTGAAGAAGCGTTCCTTTTGCAGTTGCTCATTACCGCGGAACAGGTCTGAATTTGACAATCGCTGACCCACAGGATCTTTTAAACCGATGGTTTTTACAGCCGTCTCATTCAACAAGATGTTCAGCGAATCGGATGTCTCCCTGCTGAAGAATCGCCCTTCTTTAAGATGGAAGTTAATCATCTGCGCGAAGTCATCATCCATCAGCATCGATTTTACCGTGAGCACCTCGGTCGAACCTGCGGGTTGAAACATCTGGCCAAACACATCGTCGCGATTTCCAACGCGGGCGCTTGTTCTGGCCACCGAAATTACTTCAGGCATGGCCCGGATCTTGTCCATGAAGGGTTCCGTGCTTTGATTGAGGGCAAATGCCCGATCAATCATGATTACCGACTCTTTGTCAAAGCCGAGGTCCTTGTTCTGCATGAAACTCATCTGCCGGCCGACCAGGATAGTGGCCACAATAAGAAAGACCGAAATCATGAATTGAAATACGACCAGTCCGTTGCGCAGCAGCAGTCCTTTTGAACTTCGGCTAAATGAACCTTTCATAACCTCCACCGGGTTAAAGGAAGACAGCACGAAGGCCGGATACAACCCGGCCAAAATTCCCACGATCACGGCGAATAGCAGGAGCCCTGTAAGAACTGTTCCGTCAACTACAAATTGCAGGTTTTTTTCCACCAACAGGTTAAAGGTGGGTAGCAACAGGTAGGCAGCGCCAACAGCCAGCAATGTGCTTACCACCGCCAGCACGATTGCCTCCAACAGGAACTGAGCAATGAGCTGATTCTTCAATGAACCCATTACTTTGCGCATGCCCACTTCGCGGGCTCGTGATGCAGATCGCGCTGTGGCCAGGTTCATGAAATTAATACAAGCGATCACCAGGATCAGGCCGGCAATCATAGAAAGCCCGAGAACATATCGCTTGTTGCCGCTGGGGGTTGTGGTGAACTCAAGATTGGTTGGATCCAGGTGGATGGAGGTAAGCGGTTGCAGAAAATAGCGATAACCATTCCCGGCTTTGCGATAGTCGGCCCAACTCTGCCGCAACTCCCGTTCAATTTGGGCTGATGCATACGTGTCAACCATCTTCGGGAATTTCGCCTCCAGCGCTGCCGCATCCGACCCGGGCTTGAGCTTTACATATGTGTGCGAATTAAAGCTGATGTAGTTTTCACGGTTAAAGAAGAGTGACGCATTGAAAGATGCCATGTAGTCGAACTGGAGATGCGAATTCTCAGGCCACTTCTCAAAAACTCCCGTCACCTTGAATTCCCCAAAGTTGGCTTTCAGCGTTTTGTTGAGCGGATCTTCCGATCCAAAAATTCGCCGCGCCGCCGTCTGGCTGATGATGATTTGATTTGGGACCGACAGCGCGGTCAGCGGATCGCCTTTGGTTAACTGGACAGGAAAGAAGGAGAAGAAGGTGGAATCAGCGAAGTAGATGTTATCCTCCTCAAAGGTCTTGGACTCTTTTCCCGGCACCTCATAGGTGATCGGCACATCGTTACTTGGACCCAGCAGGTGGAGCGTGCTCTCCACCTCCGGAAAGTCCTTACGCATGGCGTTGGCGTATCCATCGGGGACCGCCGCGTAAAAGGTGGCGTGGTTCGGGTATTTCCGCTCAAGACCCATCTTGTAAATGCGGTCTCCGTCCGGAACGAAAGTATCATAGGACGTCTCGTGGCGGACATAAAGCACAATCAACAGGCAGGCCGTAATGCTCACGGCAAGTCCAATAATGTTGATCAGGGTATAGATGCGCTGCTTGACCAGGTTTCGGAAAGCGACACGCAGGAAATTGGAAAGCATGGAATATAGACGAGTTAAAGCGGCATTAAGTTGAACCTTTTTTACCCTTTTGCGTAGGATGGCCTTCCTTGGCCAAAATTTGACGATTTCGGCTTCTACCGTAGGAAACTTCTACCTTTGGTCTCCGGTTACAGCTATGTGGAAACTAATTATCATCCTGGTCCTGGTCATTTACCTGTTGAATAAGATTTCGGTTACCATTTTCCGTGTAATGGGAAGGAACCAGGCCCCTCCACAAAATTTTAACCGAAGGCCAGAAGGCAACATTCACGTTGACCGTGAAGCCAAGCAGCCCCCCCGCAAAGGGAATATCAAGGGGGGCGAATACGTGGACTATGAGGAAGTCAAGTAGTTCATGAGCATCGTCCATTTTTTCAAGTACCAGGCTGCCGGCAATGACTTCATCCTGGTCGACAACCGCGAAGGAAGTCACTCTTTTTCCTCCGAATTGATTTCGGCCTTGTGTCATCGGCGCTTTGGCATCGGCGCAGACGGAATCATCTTTCTCAACCGCGATCCGCAGGCTGACTTTCGAATGGTGTATCACAATGCGGATGGCAGTCAAAGCTTTTGCGGAAACGGATGCCGGGCCATTGTTCATTTTGCCCATCATCTGGGTATCATCGGAACGACAGCCGTTTTCACGGCTTACGACGGCCGGCACGAAGCCCTCATCCAGGATGACGGCAATATTCGTGTCTCCTTAAATGACGTGAAGCCCATCACACAAAAAGGTGCCGATGATTTTTACATCCATACCGGCACGGATCACCACGTGAGGTTTGTCGCCGGCCTGGATGATTATCCAGTGGTTGAGGAAGGACGAAAGATCCGATACAGTGACGAATATCCACGCGGGACCAATGCCAACTTCGTCGAGCGCATGAAGGACGGTACGGTTGCCTTTCGGATTTACGAACGGGGCGTGGAAGACGAAACGCTTTCCAGCGGATCCGGCGCAACCGCATGTGCCCTGGTGGCCTCCCGACGATTCGGCCTTGCTTCTCCGATTATGCTCAAGGCACGGGGTGGCTACCTCCTGATCGAGTTTCAAGCCCAGGCGGACGGCACCTTCACCGACGTTCACTTCATCGGCCCCGCACAACTGGTCTTTGAGACAAGACTTGACGTCTGAATCCCCCGGCAATTCAGGATAACCACCTGACAAAATGCCTGTTTCCGGCACTTTGGGCCTATTATTGCACCCCCAAAGTCTTAACTTTGTGCCCTCTTTGCGGTGAATGCCAGTAGCGCGCTGCCGGATGGCTTAACCGTTCACGACTAAGGATTCATCATGCTTAAGCTCATCGCCAAACTATTTGGCACTAAATCGGAAAAAGACATCAAGCGGATTATGCCGCTGGTCGAACAGACCAAGAAGGAAGGTCAGTCGCTGCTCACGTTATCCAACGATGAACTCCGGGGACAGACGCGCCAGATCGAAGCGCATATCGCAGAAACCTTGAAGTCCATCGACGACCAACTGGCCGGGCTGCACAAGCAAATCGCAGACAATCCGGAGATGGATCTGCAGGCGAAGGAGGCTATCTTCCAGCAGATTGACGCCTTAGGCGAGACCCGCAACAAGGAGCTGGAGAAGGTGCTGATGGAGGTTCTGCCCAAAGCATTCGCCATCATCCGTGAAACCGCCCGACGCTTTAAGGAAAATGAATCCCTCGAAGTAACCGCCACCGAATACGATCACCGCTTCGCGGCTCAATTTGAAAACATAACCATTGATGGCACGCGTGCCCGCTGGGCCAATCGGTGGAACGCGGCCGGAAATCTTATCACATGGGACATGGTGCATTACGATGTGCAAATCATCGGCGGCATTGTGTTGCATGAAGGGAAGATCTCGGAGATGGCCACCGGTGAAGGCAAGACCCTGGTCGCCACCTTCCCGGCCTTCCTCAACGCCCTTGCCCGCCGCGGTGTACACGTGGTCACCGTTAACAACTACCTTTCCCGCCGCGACAGCGAGTGGATGGCTCCCCTTTTTCAATTCCACGGCCTTTCGGTGGACTGTATTGACAAACACGAACCCAATTCGAACGCACGCCGCAATGCCTACCAGGCCGACATCACGTACGGTACCAACAACGAATTTGGATTCGATTACCTGCGCGACAATATGGCCCGCGAACCTGAAGAAATGGTGCAGCGTGGACACCATTACGCCATGGTCGACGAGGTGGACAGCGTTCTCATTGACGAGGCCCGCACGCCCCTGATTATTTCAGGACCCGTGCCCCGGGGAGATGAGCACGAATTTTACGACCTCAAACCACGCATATTCAAAGTTGTCGAGGCCCAGAAGAAACTTGTTACCCAGTTCCTTAACGATGCGAAGAGGCTCATCACGGATGGAGATGAGCGCGAAGGGGGCCTGGCGCTGTTCCGCGCTTTCCGCGGGATGCCCAAGTTCAAGCCGCTGATTAAATACTTGAGTGAACCCGGGGTCAAGCAGATTCTTCAGAAGACCGAGAACTATCACCTCGCTGATAACAAGAAAGAAATGCCCAAGGCCGATGCGCCGCTGTTCTTTGTAATCGATGAGAAGGACAACAGTGTGGAGCTTACCGAAAAGGGAATTGACCTGATTACCGGCGAAGGAGAAGATCCCAAGTTCTTTATTCTTCCCGAAATCGGGATGGAACTGAACAAGATTGAGAAAGATTCCTCCCTGGACGCTACCGCCCGGTTCGAAAAGAAAGAAGCCTTAATCCGGGAATACTCCACGAAAGCGCAGCGCATACACAGCATCAATCAGTTGCTGAAGGCCTATACCCTTTTCGAGAAGGACACCGAGTACATCATCGTTGACGGCAAGGTCAAGATCGTTGATGAACAGACGGGTCGTGTGTTGGAAGGTCGTCGCTATTCCGACGGACTGCACCAGGCCATTGAAGCCAAAGAAAATGTGAAGGTGGAAGACGCCACGCAGACCTACGCGACGATCACCCTTCAGAACTACTTCCGCATGTACCACAAACTTGCCGGGATGACAGGTACGGCAGAAACGGAAGCCGGCGAATTCTGGGACATCTATAAGCTGGATGTGGTGGTCATTCCCACCAACAAGCCGGTCACCCGCAAGGATATGGACGACCTCGTCCACAAAACCATGCGCGAGAAGTTCAATGCCGTAGTGGAGGAAATTGTCAGCCTCACCCAGCAGGGACGACCCGTCCTGGTAGGTACGACTTCGGTGGAAATTTCAGAATTACTGAGCCGCATGCTCCAGCTCCGCAAGATCAAGCACAACGTGCTCAACGCGAAACAACACCAGCGCGAAGCGGAGATTGTTGCCGAAGCGGGTAAACCGGGCACGGTGACGATCGCTACCAATATGGCCGGCCGGGGAACCGACATCAAACTTACCCCCGAATCCCGGGCTTCGGGTGGTCTTGCCATTATTGGCACCGAACGTCACGAGTCGCGTCGCGTCGACCGGCAGCTTCGTGGCCGTTCAGGTCGCCAGGGAGACCCGGGAACGTCCAAGTTCTACGTTTCGCTTGAAGACAACCTGATGCGATTGTTCATGCCAGAGCGCATCGCCAGGCTCATGGACCGCCTTGGCCTGAAAGAAGGCGAGGTTATCTCTCACTCCATGGTTACCAGCTCCATTGAACGGGCGCAGAAGAAAGTGGAGGAGAACAACTTCGGTATCCGCAAGCGACTCCTGGAGTACGACAACGTGATGAACTCCCAGCGCGATGTGATCTATCGCCGCCGGCGCAACGCCTTGTATGGCGAACGATTGCAACTCGACATTCTTAACATGCTGTACGACACCTGCGACGACCTGGTGACCAGCGGCAAGGCCGCCGAATCGCTCGACAGCCTGAAGTTGAGCGTCCTGACTTCCCTTGGCCTGGATTTTGCCGTTACCCAGGAGGAGTTCGAGAATGCCGATGCGCAGAAGCTAACGGAAAAGCTTTATCAGCAGGCGCTCCTTCACTACGAAGCCAAAAACAAGATGGTCGCCCAAAAATCACTGCCGATTCTTCAGGAGATCAATCGTACCCGCGGGGCCACCATCGAAAACATCCTGGTGCCTTTCAGCGATGGAGTGAAGCAAATCGGTGTTTCTGCATCGCTCAAAAAATGCCTCGCGACCAACAACATGGAGTTGATCAGGGCCATGGAGAAAATGATCACCCTGGCCATCATCGATCAGCAATGGAAAGAGCATTTGCGCGACATGGACGACCTTAAGCAGAGCGTTCAGAACGCGGTTTATGAACAGAAAGATCCTCTGCTGATTTACAAGTTTGAAGGATTCGAAGCCTTCAAGCGGTTCATCGCCCGGGTCAATGAAGAGACTATTTCCTTCCTGATGAAAGCGGAAATTCCGATCCAGGAACAGGACGAGGTTCAGGAAGCCCGAACCCAAAAGCGACAGCGCTACAGCGAACAAAAAGATGAGTCACGGTCCCTGCTTCAGGGCGGAGGCACCGATGGATCGGCGCAACAAGAGCAACCTGTGCAACAGAAAGTCGCGCCCGTCAAATCCGAACGCATTGCAGGCCGAAACGATAAAGTAACGGTTCAATACCCCGATGGCCGGGTACTGAAGGATGTGAAGTACAAGAAAGTTGAAGATGACGTTCAGCAAGGTCGTTGCATCGTGATCGAACAATAGAAAAATGACTGGCAGAAAACATTCGTTGACACAATCCCCCGGCTACCTGTTGGAAGCCGTTGTGGCTTTGATGTCCGTATGTTCTCTCGTGTTCCCTTATGATGTTTCCGCTCAACGACAGACGCGTTCCTACTATCACGAAGATCTGTATGGGCTAAGGCCCAGGTTCAGCGAACCTCTTGATACCTTGATGGAACAGGCTGCCCATCCCCCAAAGCAATTTGTGGCTGCCACGGCCAACGTGAACGAGAAAGTGGAGGATGTCCTTGACAGCATCAATCGCTTCAACATTACCCGGAAGTTCATTGAAGGATTCACCATTCAGGTCTATTCCGGTCAGAACCGCGAGGAGGCCATGAACGTGAAGAAGAAACTGACGACGGAAACCGAACTCAACGCTTTGTTGGAATACAATCAGCCAAAATTCAGAGTCCGCGTGGGCAGCTATTACTCCCGGCTCGAAGCACAAAAGGATCTTACCCGGATCAAGAAGATATTCTCCAACGCTATTCTGGTTCCTGAAAAGATTCTTGTCCGCTGATGTCTTTGCTCGAAAAGATCCGCCAGCAATCACAGTCCCTGGCACCCGAGGTCATCCGATGGAGGCGTCACCTGCACGCTAATCCGGAACTGTCATTCCAGGAAATCAACACGTCAAAGTTCGTAGCCGGCGTCCTTCGTGAGATCGGGCTCTCCCCCCAGGAAGGAATGGCAGGAACCGGAGTGGTTGCGGTCGTTGAAGGAAGGAATCCTGCCCGAAAAATCATTGCCCTTCGCGCCGATATGGATGCGCTCCCCATCCAGGAAGCAACCCAGGCGTCTTACCAGTCGGTACACGCGGGTGTCATGCACGCCTGTGGACACGACGTGCACACCACCTCCCTGTTGGGCACGGCTAAGATCCTTTCCCGGTTTCGGGACCAGTTTGAGGGGTCTGTCAAGTTGCTGTTTCAACCGGGCGAAGAAAAAAATCCCGGGGGCGCTTCCCTGATGATTCGGGATGGCGCCCTGAAGAATCCCGCACCCACAGCGATCATCGGCCAGCATGTGATGCCCCTGCTTCCCGTGGGCACCATTGGATTTCGGGAAGGCATGTACATGGCCAGCTCAGATGAAATCTACCTTAAGGTGGTTGGCAAAGGCGGGCATGCCAGCACACCGGAGTTGCTGATTGATCCGGTGCTCATCGCTTCGCACATCATTGTCGCGTTGCAGCAGGTGATCAGCCGTCAGGCCAATCCACGAAAGGCCACGGTGCTTTCATTCGGCAAGGTAGAAGCCGCAGGGGCGACAAACGTCGTTCCAAACGAAGTGCACATCGCGGGAACATTCAGGGCGCTCGATGAGGTGTGGCGCGCCGAAGCGCTCGGGAAAATTGAAACCATGGCGAAGGGAATTGCCGAAAGCATGGGAGGGCGATGTGACGTGACCATCTCCCACGGCTATCCTTACCTCGAGAATAATGCTGAACTCACCCGTAGCCTGCGCAAGGCAGCCGAAGAATATGTCGGTAAAGAAAATGTCGTCGATCTCGATATTACTCTCGGCTCGGAAGATTTTGCTTTCTATTCGCATGAAATTCCTGCCTCCTTCTACCGTCTCGGCACGCGCAACGAGGCCAAGGGAATCACGTCGTACGTTCATACTCCTACCTTCGACATCGACGAAGACGCGCTGGCCATCGGGCCCGGGCTTATGGCCTGGATGGCGGTGCGCGAACTCGGATTCATCAATTAAGTCTCTGTTAACCGCTTTCGCGTTAGCGGGGGGTGCCTATCTTTACATGCAGCATGGAAGATGGTCGACACAACGGTGAACCCCCTCAATCACTAACGACCAACTGGAAGGTAGTAGCGAGAAACACGGCGTACATTCTCTTTGCGCTCCTGATTTTCCTCTTCGCACTCGACCTCACGGTATCAGCCTTGCAGCACCTGGGCAAGTCGGTGGCCGAGTCAATCATCCTTGCCACGTCGAATCCTTTTACGGCTTTGTTTATAGGGTTGCTCGTCACGGCCATTGTGCAGAGCAGCACGGCCACCACATCGATGACGGTCGCCCTTGTGGCCTCAGGGTCGCTCACACTTCAAAGTGCCATTCCCATTGTGATGGGTGCCAACATTGGGACGACGATTACGAGCACCATTGTATCGTTGGGGTTTCTTCCGCGTAAGAAGGAATTCCGAAGGGCAGTTTCCGCAGGCACCTACCATGACTTCTTCAACATCCTTACGGCCACCGTGTTGTTTCCGCTGGAATTTTACTTTCAGTTTCTTTCAAACCTCTCGCAATACCTTGCCGAACATCTTTTCAACCAGCCGACAACCGTTGGCTCCGCCCGATTTACCCTGCTTGGCGGCGGCTTAAGCCAGGTTACTGACTGGATTTCGATGACCATTGACAATGGGTTTATCCTGACCGCGGTTTCCCTGATCATTCTTTTCGGGTCGATACTCTTCTTTCGGAAAGTGATCACCGATTTACTGGGATTCGGACTTCCTGAACGGTTCCAGCGATTCTTCTTTGATCAAACGTGGAAGTCCTTCGGTTGGGGCGTGTTGACGACAGCGGCCATTCGGTCAAGCACCGTGACCACGTCACTCGTCGTGCCCCTGGTTGCGAAAAAAGTCGTGCGGTTACGGAAAGCTATCCCCTTCATCATTGGCGCCAATATTGGAACAACCATGAGTGCCATGCTCGCTGCCATGGTGAACTCCAACACGGCGATCAGTATTGCCCTGGCACACGTGCTGTTCAATTTGCTGGGCATGGTGCTCTTCTTCCTTACCCCGGGTCTCAGCGAAGTACCCATCGTCCTGGCAACGAGTCTTGGGCGACTGACCATGCGGCACCGGGTAAGCGGCTTCATCTACCTGTTGCTCACCTTTTTCATCATTCCATTCTCGCTGATCTATTTCAACAAAAACGCCGTGACGGTTTCCGAGCTCACGTTTCGAAAGGAAAGCGGTGGCGAGACGCGCCTCGTTACGGTAATCACGCGAACGCCCGAAAACTCCTTTGTGAGCAATTGGAGCGAGTATGCCGACCCGGGCGCAACACCCACCCGTCTGTATTCCGTGTATCACCGGGGTAATGTGCTCATCATTGACCATGAACTCTTTGAATTGAACCGCCCGGGGTTCTGTCGCGATGGTGAAGACTCAGGCGGCAAGTTTTCGCAATGCGTGCGGGAGGTTCTGCCCCGGCTGCCGTTGACAAACGGGCTTGTGTTCGATTCCGTGTATGTATTCGAAAAGCGATACGAGTCGGACAGTCTTGCCAGCACCCGCACCTTTGTAAGTGGTAAATCCAACCTGATGATCAGGCGTGAGACTTATGATGAATCCGGGGGCATCATTGAGGTGGATGAACTGATACAAATCACCAGCAAATAGCGGCGTGGCAGTTGATCCCTGCTATGGACTAAACCCCTCAAATCCGCTATATTGCACCAATGGATAAGATCGCTGAGTCGATATTGAAATTTCTCAAACTGGATAGTCTTGTCAATCATGTTACGGGTTATGTCGAAGCCCGCATTGAATTGATGAAGGTTGAGATTCGCGAGGATGTGGCCAAGAGCCTGGCGCGTGCCATCGTTGCCGTGACGCTGATTCTCACCGGCTTTCTCTTCTTGCTTTTCCTCAGTATCGGGCTGGCCCACTTCATCATTGTGTATACTCATGTGGCATACCTGGGCTACTGGTCCGTGGCCGGACTGTATGGAGCGCTTCTTTTACTGGTATACCTGTTCCGCAAGCCCATCTATGAGAAGTTCGAAAAGCAATTCATGGAAGTGATCAAACGAAAAGGCAAGTAGATATGGAATTGCTCGAAACCCAGGATCCGGAGAGAAAGCGACTCATTGAAACTTCCGACCGCCATAAGAAGGCGATGGAGAAGGAATTGTCGGACCTGACGGAGAAGTCCAATCGCGTACTGAAGAATGCCCTGATAATCGGCGGCTCCCTGGCGTTGACTTTTCTGATTGTCAGTGCGGTATCGAGTCGACGCAAGAAGAAGAGGAAGAAACAGGCGATAGAGGCTGCAGCCCAAGCGGGCCTCCCCGTTGAGGAAATCGAACAAGACGACGATGCCCCCTCCCTGCTGAGCCAGGTAGGCCATCAGTTGCTCAATCAGGCCAGTGTTATTTTGCTGGATATTGCCCGTCAGAAACTGAAAGAATACCTCGCCTCACGACAAGTGCCGGATGACCATTCTTGAGATCCTTCAGCAGCGTCATCGTACGGGAAAGAAATCCATAGCCGTATTGGTTGATCCCGATAAGGTGGACGACCTGGCCGGGCTGCGCCACCTCATCCATCTGGCCAACGAAAATTGCATCGACTTCTTCTTTGTGGGAGGCAGCCTGATCACCACACTCAATCTTTCCGATGTAATCAGAACCATCAAGGATAATGTCAACATTCCCGTGGTGCTTTTTCCTGGAAGTTCGCTGCAGATCGACCCTGGCGCGGATGCCATTCTCTTTCTTTCATTGATTTCAGGGCGCAATCCCGACCTGCTGATCGGGCAGCATGTGCAAGCCGCCCCCATGCTGCGGAATAACCGTATGGAAGTCCTTCCCACGGGGTATTTGCTTATCAATTCGGGGCGCATTTCTTCGGTGGCCTACATCAGCAATACGACCCCTATCCCGGACGACAAGTACTCGGTAGCGGCCTGTACGGCGCTGGCGGGAGAAATGCTGGGGCTGCGTCTGATCTATCTCGACGCAGGCAGCGGCGCAGAGCGGGAGATCAGTTCCAAAATGATTGCCTCTGTGCGCAAGACCATTACGGTTCCGCTGATCGTGGGTGGTGGTATCAATACTGCGAAGAAGGCACTTACCGCTCTTGAGGCCGGTGCAGACATGATCGTTATTGGAAATTCCCTTGAGAAGGACCCTGATCTTCTTACCGAAATCAGCGAGCAGGTGTACGAGTGGAATCAGCGGGTCGAGAAATAGTTTATTACTTACTGCCCATCACTCATACCGCAGCGTCTTAACCGGGTCAGTCCTGCTGATCTTGACCGTGTGGTAAAGCAAGGTCAGTAGCGCAAGCATCAGGTTAAGCAGTCCACAGGCGAGGAACAGTCCCGCGCCGGTATTTGCCCGAAATGCAAACTGGGCCATCCAGTTCGATGCGAACAGGTAGCCCAAGGGCACAGCCATTCCAAAGGCCACCAATATCAGAAACAAAAATTCTTTGGAGACGAGTGCGCTGATTCGCCAGACGTCCGCTCCAAGAATCTTTCGCAGTCCCATTTCCTTCGTGCGTCGTTCCATGGAAAAGGATGCGAGGCCAAACAAACCGAGCAGCGAAATAAATACGGCAATGATCGCGAATACCACAAAGAGCGATCCGCTCTGGCGTTCGGCCCGGTACAACTTGTTGTATTGTTCATCCAGGAACTGGTAATCAAAGGGAATCCCGCCGGCCAACCTCTTCCACGATTCTTCTACCGCCGCGATCGTTACCGCCACATCCTCCGCCTTCACTTTTACCAGCAGGTATTGAAAACTCCCGGGATTAAACTCTATCGCCAGCGGACCTATGGCATGATGCAGCGACTGAAAGTGAAAATCCTCCGCCACGCCGAGAATAGGCCCGGGTTTTTGGTTGCCATGGCGGATACTGATTTCACGGCCCACCGCCTCCCCATCACGCCAGCCAATGGCTTTCAAGGCACTGCGGTTGAGAACGAAGTGGTTCATTGAATCGTTTGGCTGTAACGCGATGACACGGTCGGATCCTTCGGCAAGGGTGATGCCCATGACACGAAAGAAATCCTGGTCGACAGATACGGAATATACGCCGTGGGTCTGGGACGGTGATACATCAATGTTTTCCCCGGTTTGAATGTCGGTGGGGAGTTGTGATACCGCAGTTGCGCCCATTACCCCTGGGATACGGCCCATCT
>JAYRNL010000121.1:0-2301 GCA_041912235.1 Cyclobacteriaceae bacterium | reverse complement strand
GCAGGGGATCGGCATCCTCGCCAACATCGGTGACAATCCCAACTCCATCCGATCCCAGAATGATTCCTTCCGGGCGGTTGACTGTTTGCTGCTCTTCCTGTATCCAGAGATCCCGGTGGTTCAGGGCGGCCGCCTTAATTTGAATCAGGACCTGATCCTTTACAGGCCTGGGCACCGGGAATTCACCAACCTGCAGCGGCTGGGCGCTGCCTTTGAATACGGCGGCTTTCATACGGAAAAAGTCTAGGCGCGAACGACGTGATTCCAACCATGGCGGTCTGGCGCCACGCCGGTGCGAATGTCGAGCAGTCGCTTCTTCATCCGTTGTTGAATGCTGTTGGCGTCTACGGCCGGAAAGGCATAGTCAATCCCGCGAATGTTGATAACAGCAATGGGGGCAACGACAGCGGCGGTACCGCAGCCAAATGCTTCGGTAAGGGTCTTGCTCTTAAAGCCATCCTCCAGGTCGTCGATGCTGATGCGGCGCTCTTCAACGGTGATCCCCTCTTCCCGCGCTAACGTGATGATGGAGTCGCGCGTGACGCCGTCCAGGATGGCCGTGCTCAGCTTGGGCGTAATCAATTTGCCGTTCATGACGAACATAACGTTCATCATGCCCACCTCATCAATGTATTTATGCTCTTTGTGATCGGTCCACAGCACTTGGTCAAATCCTTCCTTCTTGGCCAGTTGGGTAGGATAGAACGCACCTCCATAGTTTCCGGCGCACTTGGCAAAGCCAGTTCCTCCCTCCGCCGTACGGGTGTAATGGCCCTCCACTTTCAGCCGGAAAGGTTTGTTGTAGTAGGGGCCCACCGGACTGGTCATAACCACAAACTTGTATTGATCAGAGACTTTTACCCCGAGCCTGGACTCGCTGGCGAAAACTACGGGCCGGATATACAACGAAGAGCCATCCGACTTGGGCACCCAGTTCTTGTCCAATTCGACGAGGGCATGCAGGGACTGGATGAACATGTCGTACATAATCTCGGGCATGCACATACGATCAAGGGACTTGATCAGTCGCTCGTGGTGCTTTTGAGTCCGGAAAATATTGATGTTCCCATCAACCATGCGAAACGCCTTCATTCCTTCAAAGATGGCCTGCCCATAATGGAGCGCCAGTATGGCCGGCGTCATCTTCAGCTCACCAAAGGGAAGAATGACGGGATCGGACCATTCACCCTTGGCCCAGTCAGCCATCACCATATGGTCGGATATGTATTTGCCGAATTCCAGGTTGTTGAAATCGGTCTCCGAAATTCTCGAGTGCGTCGTCTTTTGTACGGCTATGGAAGGCGCAGTAGTCATGGTCTGGAAATTTTGGTTAAGGTAACTATTATTTCATTGATTTTGACGAGGTGGTGATCGTCGTGCTCAGCATCAAACCAGGCAAGATCTACCGGGGTCATCGGCACCTTCAGCCTGGGATGAACGGAGGATTTCGCCAGATCCTTTGCGCTAAGTGCAGCATACGTGGCCAGGTTCGACTGGCGGGTCTGCCGAAAGAATTCAATCACTTTTCCGATGGGCCAGGGATTGTAGTCCTGCGGTTCGAAAACGGCCGGGGACAGGGTTGGAACTCCGCTGGTTATTTCGGCGATTCGTTTGTTCGCAACCTGATCGACTTCGGCTAAATGGCCAATGTGTTGTTTGATCGACCATTTCTCATCCGGTGTGGCACGCAAGGCAGAATCGTTCAGTTGTCGAACCTTGTACTCAATTCGTGCGGCAGTGCCATCCAGCCGCTCAAGATAGAACGGGAGCATCTCAGGCGAATGACCGAATGTCATTTTGCGATCGAACCAGCGAAGTGTACTCATAACGGCCTTGGTTTTATTCGACTTTTCACCGTTCAGTGAAAACGGTCCCACAAAGGGCTGACACGCGCAGTGCCAAGAAATCCACCATCAACAATGAATAACCTTGCGCCCTGGCTGGTTGAACTCCTGTGCAGACTGGCCTTGTCAGTTACCTGATAAGACATACCTGCCGAAAGGCGGTGGATAGTGCCATCCTGCAGCTCGGTGTTCATTTCGCCGTCAAGGCAAAAGAGTATATGCCCGCGGGCACACCAATGGTCGGCTTTGTAGTTTGCCGAGTATTCAACCAATCGTACGCGAAGATCACCGTATTGTTTGGTGCGTTGCAGCAGATAGCCCGTTTCGCCTGGAATCCGGGTCACGGGCAGATCATTCCAGGCCGTGGTGTGAAAAGGAATCATGGTCATTCCGGCTACTTTGAAAGTTGAGTACGAAGAAAATTTCTGATCTGGTATCCCCGGTTTACGATGTAGAT
>JAYRNL010000120.1:0-3792 GCA_041912235.1 Cyclobacteriaceae bacterium | reverse complement strand
GATGGTTTGGACCACGCGGCATCGCGTCAATTCTGTATTTGTTGATGGCGGTCATTCAATTGAAGGTGGCCGGTCATGAGCGCATTTTCTCGGTAATAACTCTGACCGTGCTGCTCAGCATTTTCCTACATGGCATGAGTGCGGTACCGCTCTCCAAGATATTCAAGCCGTCGCCCGACAATGTAGTAGGCAAGGGATAGGTGCAGCGCTGGTTGATACAGAAAGATCGTCCGATAGCGCGCCGCGTTGATCAAGACCTTATCTTTGCGGCTTTTCTGGCATGAACTACCTCTCCGCTGAGCAAATTTCGAAGTCATTCAACGACAAATGGCTGTTTAAGGACCTTTCTATTGGGATATCCTATGGCGAGAAGTTCGCCCTTGTCGGAAACAACGGTGTGGGGAAATCCACGCTGCTCAAGATCCTTACCGGCGAATTGGCGTCCGACTCCGGCCAGGTTGTCGTGCGCGACGGGATCCGGGTAGGGGTGCTTACCCAGCAGCGCGAAGTGCCCGGTCACACGCCTATTAAGGACATTCTCTTTGATACCTCCAACAAGGTAGCCGCAGCCGTAAAAGAATACGAAGACTGCCTTCACCATCCGGAGGTTCCCGCCGAACGCATGCAGGCAGCCCTGGAGCGAATGGAAGAGTTTTCGGCGTGGGATTACGATGCCAAGGTTCACGAGATCACCACCAAACTGGACGTTCCTGACCTGGACAAAACATTCAGTCAACTGTCCGGCGGGCAGAAGAAGCGCATCTTCCTGGCGCAATTGCTGCTCTCGAATCCTGACCTGATCATCATGGATGAACCAACCAACCACCTCGACCTGGGCGCCATTGAGTGGTTGGAGAATTATTTGGCGGGCCCGACCATCACACTAATCATGGTCACACACGACCGCTACTTCCTGGATAACGTCGCCAACGAGATCATTGAACTGGATCGGCAGCAGTTGTATCGCTACAAGGGCAACTACGCCTACTTCCTGGAGAAGAAATCGGAACGTGAAGAGATGCTGAAGTCGGAGGTGGCGAAGGCACGAAACCTCCTGAAGAAAGAGTTGGAATGGATGCGCCGTCAGCCCAAAGCGCGCGGGACGAAAGCCAAGTACCGCATCGATGCATTTTACGAATTGAAAGAAAAGGCTTCCCAGGAGTTGCGCAAAGACCGACTCGAGTTGGATATTAAGGAATCGCGACAAGGCGGCAAGGTGCTGGAGGTGGAACACGTCAGCAAACGGTACGGCGACCAGGTCATCATTGACGACTTCTCGCATGTGTTCAAGAAGTTTGACCGGATTGGCGTCGTGGGAAAGAATGGGGTGGGCAAGTCCACCTTTCTGGATATTCTTACGGGGCGGACAAAGCCGGACAAGGGAGATGTCATGCCGGGATTGACCACCCGCTTCGGGTATTTCACGCAGGATACCATGAATCTCAATCCCGCGAACCGGATCATTGAAGAAGTGAAGCAGATTGCTGAATTCATCACCCTGTCCGACGGCAGCCAGGTATCGGCGTCCAAGTTTCTCGACAACTTTCTCTTTCCGCCGGAAAAGCAATACACATACGTCGAGAAGCTGAGCGGTGGCGAGAAGAAGCGTCTACAGCTGCTGAAACTGTTGGTGACCAGCCCGAATTTTCTTGTGTTGGATGAACCGACCAACGATTTCGATATCGATACATTGAATGTACTGGAGGACTTCCTCGAGAAATTCAACGGGTGCCTTATGCTCGTTTCGCACGACCGGTATTTCATGGACCACCTGGTTGACCAGCTCCTTGTTTTCGAGGGCGACGGGCGCATTCGCCTCTTCAATGGAAACTACACCGACTACCGCGATACCCTGGAAGAGGGGACATCAACCGAGCCGGAAGAGGTGGTTAACGTGGTTCCTCAAAAGCAACCCGCTTCACCGGAAAAGAAGAAAGTGTCTTCCAAGACGAAACGCGAATACGAAGAGCTGGAAAAGGAAATTGCCATGCTCGAAAGCGAAAAGGCCGTCTTCGTCGAAAAACTAAATGGCGGCTCTACCAGCCACGAAGAGCTTACCCGGTGGTCGACCGCGATCAGGGAACTGGGCGAGCGGATCGATGCGAAAAGCACGCGGTGGCTCGAACTGGCTGAGCAGTTGCAATAAGCCGCCGCCGATTTCGTCTTCGTATCTAAAGCAAAGACTGTGAACCGGAGTTTTGGTCAATTACCGACAGGGCTGAGGAAATCAAGAATTCATTCTTCACCGAATTTTCGGGAGGGAGGGTTCCAGAATGTGGTCCCAGCGCCCATGTTGGGGGAAGGTGCTTCCTATCCCAAAATGATGCGGAAGTTCTTCTTCGAACGCCTGCCCGGGCAGGAACCGCAAAGCATCCTTCCGTCCGTAAAAGGAGATTTGAAGTCGTTGTCCAGGGAGGAACCCACCATTACCTGGTTCGGCCATTCCTCTTATCTACTCACGTTGAACGGGAAAGTGATCCTCGTGGACCCGGTCTTCAGCGAACGCGCATCGCCCTTTTCGTTCATGGGCAGCAAAGCCTTTCCTGTTACCGCCAGGTACACCATCGATGATTTGCCGGATCCCGATCTGGTGATTCTCACCCACGACCATTACGACCACCTCGACTTCGGGGTGATCACCAAGTTCGGGCACCGGGTTCCGCTGTTCGCAACATCACTCGGTGTGGGAGAGCATTTGGAGTATTGGGGTATTGATCCCAGCCGCATACGTGAATTTGACTGGTGGGAGAGTGCGATGATCCTCCCCGGCCTGGAGTTGACGGCAACGCCGTCGCGGCATTTTTCAGGACGAGGGTTCAAAAGAAACCAAAGCTTATGGTCCTCATTCATCCTGAAATCCGGAGGATTAAAAGTTTTTGTCGGCGGCGACTCAGGTTATGACGTGAGCTTTCAGAAGATAGGACAGTATGCCGGCGGGTTTGACTTTGCCATCCTCGAATGCGGGCAATACGACGCCATGTGGCCAAACATTCATATGATGCCGGAGGAGACCATCCAGGCAGGAATCGACCTTCGCGCACGAACTCTCATGGCGGTGCATTGGGGGAAGTTCAAGTTGGCCAACCACACCTGGACAGACCCGATTGAGCGGGCGTATGCCAAGGCCGGGCAAATGGAAGTACCACTGGCCGTTCCGCGGCTGGGTGAGACCATGCGGATCGATCAACCAATTTTCGGTCAACCGTGGTGGAAGGGATGATCGTCCTGTATCTTTGGACGTTTTGAAGTCCGCCACCGTCAACGAAATCAAGCGTGCCCTGGCCGAAGCCGGCGAGGAAAAATTGATAGCCGTATCACTGCGGCTCGCCAAGTACAAGGTCGAAAACAAAGAATTGCTGACCTACTTGCTTTTCGAATCCGATGATGAGCCTGCCTATGTTGCCGGTTCCAAGCAGGATATTACCGATGCCTTCGAGGCGATCCCCAACAAGAATTTATACTACTTCAAGAAGAGTATCCGCAAAATCCTGCGCACGGTCAACAAGCACGCCCGGTACTCCGGGATTCCGCAGACGGAAGTTGAACTGCGCCTGCACTTCTGCCGAAGCCTGCAGGAATCCGGCGTTGACTTTAAGAAAAGCGCCGTGATCAAGAATCTTTATGATCACCAGGTGAAGAAGATTCATTCCCGGATGAATGATTTGCCGGAAGACCTGCGAATGGATTTTGAAGAAGACGTTCGACAACTAGGAAAAGTCTGAGAATAACAGTGAGCGAGTTAAGCCCTGGTGCCCAACGGGTGCAAGATATCCTGAGAGCCATCAACCCTTC
>JAYRNL010000119.1:0-11709 GCA_041912235.1 Cyclobacteriaceae bacterium | reverse complement strand
GGTGGCACAGGCACAGGCGCCGCCCCGGTGATCGCCAAGATCGCCAAGGAAATGGATATCCTCACGGTGGGCATTGTGACGATGCCGTTCGGCTTCGAAGGCCGCAAAAAGTCAGCACAAGCCCAGGCAGGATTGGAGGGCATGAAGACGAATTGCGACACGGTCCTGGCCATCCTTAACGACCAGCTCCGCCAGATGTTCGGCAACTTGTCCATCAGCCAGGCCTTCGGCGAAGCGGATGGTGTCCTGACCACAGCAGCGAAGAGCATTGCGGAGATCATTACGCTCGCCGGCTACGTTAACGTGGACTTCCAGGACGTGCGCACGGTCATGCTCAACGCCGGCGCCGCCGTCATGGGGTCTGCAGAGACAACGGGCGAAGACCGCGCCATTCGTGCCGCCCAACAGGCACTCGCTTCGCCGCTCCTCGACAACTGCGATATCATGGGCGCCAAGCGCATCTTGTTATCGATCATGTCGGGCGAGGCTGCCGAACTGCAGATGGACGAACTCAGCATGATAACCGAATATATCCAAGAGCAGGCCGGCGACGACTGCGAAGTGATTTTCGGTCATGGTGTGGATGTTGCTCTCGGCAACTCGATAAGGGTTACCGTGATCGCCACGGGTTTTGCCGGACAGGGTCGTCCAGAGCCCAGGAAGAAAGAAGAGAAGAAAGTACTCGACCTGGAGAAAAGCGAGAGCATTATCGACGATTGGTCAGACAGCGCTGTCAGTGATCGCAACTACGACATTGAGTTGAAGGTGACGGAGCAGACCACATATACGGAGACCTACATGGAAGAACCGATACTGGAAGAAACTCCTGTAGAGCCCGAGATGGAGTTTGTGCCGGTGACGAAAACCGCGGAGACCGTGCAGACAGAGTGGGTAGTGGAGACCCATGTGGAGATGACCCCGGAGCCGGAGCCCGGGCCTGCAGTCGAGGAACACCCCGTTGCGGAAGTAAAGCCCGAGCCTCAGTCTGAGGTAAAGCCTGATCCGCAGCCGGAGGTGAAGCCCGTGGCCGTGCCGGAAGTGAAGAAGCGCGAGGAGAAGCCGGTGCGTAAAGAGGACGTCCAGCTGCCGCCGCTGCCGCTCTTCGACCAGGAAGAGGTGGTGGCCCACAAGGTGGAGCTGGACGAAGAGGAGGATGAGTTTATCCGCCTCAAAGACGATAAGGATGAATTCACCGTCGGCAGCGAGATCGCCGCGGACCAGGTCATTAATGATGAAGGAATGATGGAAGCACGAAAGACCAAAGAGCGCTTGCAGCAGCAGGCCAAGGAGCGCCGCGAGAAACTGAAGACGGCGCGTAAGCAGGAGATGAGCAAGGAGGAGTTCAACGAGAAGTGGACGCTGCCGGCCTACCTCCGCCGCGGGGTGAAGATGGAAAATGCGCCGCACTCTTCGGAGCGGTTCATTTCCAAGTACAACCTCAACGACGACAATTCCCTGTTGGGCAACAACAAGTTCCTGCACGACAATGTGGACTAAACGGGTGGCGGACGTTTCCGGGATCATGTTCACACGGGCATTCCAGTGGTTGGTGCCAGTGTGGAGCCTCATGATTACCTGCGGACCGTCCGCACCCAACTATTCATCCGGTTTTCGCCGTCAGGCGAACACGGATGCACTCCTCCTTCTCCCTGTGGTGAGGGCCGGGGTGAGGTTATGGCATAACCGGCGCGACTGGTCATTTACTCCATTCGTAGTGGTTGTTGGCAGTAAATATTTTTTGCCGGCGCCGGTTTGCCTTCTTTTTGACCGGGCGACTGTTGGCAGTCGCCCCTGGCTTCGCCCGATTCCGCCCCGCCGTATGTGGGGCGGCGTCGACGCGTGGCCGGGATGATTTTTCGCTGCTCCCGGTCGAAGGTTTTTTTGGATGAAAGGCCGCCTGTACGAGGGCGGCTTTTCTCTTTTGCTGTCACTTCTACATTTTGAATTCTACATTTTTACTGCTTTACGGTTTGATGACCGTGGCTTTAGCCGCAGCACGCTGAATGCAAAATGTAAAATTGGTTTCGACTTTTACATTTTGATTTTTGCCCTTGTTCCTGAAACACTTAGGCGGGCGGGCTTTTTGCTGTTTTGGTCTTGGCCGCGGAATCACAAGTCAGTTTGTTTCCTATCTTTATTCCCCAACTTCTCCTATGAAAAACAAGCTTCTCATCCGCATCACCTTTCCCTTCATTCTCGTCGTCGCCGTGTATGCCCTGGGCCCTGAACCGGATGAGCCTGTGTTTGACCCGACACCGGTATCCGTGCCAACTTCTCCGGATGAATTGGAGGACTATGTGGCGGCAAACGAGGCGCAGCACAAGCTTAAGCCCGACAACGAAGCGCGCATCATCTGGGCTGACAGCACCCGGCAGAAGACGCCATTCAGCGTGGTGTACATCCACGGGTTCTCCGCCAGCCAGGAGGAAGGTGATCCTGTGCACGAGCAGTTCGCCAAAACATTTGGTTGCAACCTGTACCTAGCCCGTATGGCCGATCACGGTATCGACACCACGGACCAGTTACTCTATTTCACTCCCGATCGCTGGTGGAGGAGTTCGAAGGAAGCGCTCGCCATCGGAAAAGCCCTCGGTGAAAAAGTCATTCTCATGAGCACGTCCACAGGAGGTACGATGTCCTTGATTCTTGCGGCGTATTATCCAGAAGACGTCTATGCTATGATCAACATGTCGCCGAACATCGCCATCAACGACGATAAGGCTTGGCTGCTTGACAAGCCCTGGGGACTGCAGATCGCCCGTCTGGCCATGGGCGGAAAGAACAGGACCTTTCCCCCGGATCCCGAAAAAGACAAGTTCTGGAACAACGCCTACCGCCTGGAATCGGTGACGCAGTTGCAGGAACTGATCGACAGCAAAATGAACCCTGAAACGTTCTCGAAGGTGAAATGCCCGACGCTTACGCTCTATTATTATAAGAACGAGCAGGAGCAGGACCCGACGGTGAAAGTGAGTGCCATGATGGACATGAACCGACAACTCGGCACGCCTGACGCCATGAAAGTGATGGTGCCCATCCCGAACGCCGGCGGCCACGTGCTGGGCTCGCATGTGGTATCGAAGGACATCGAGTCGGTGGTGAAAGCGGTGAGGGAGTTTGCGGTGGGTAAACTGAAGATGATGCCCGTCGGGGAGTAGCTGCTCCGTGGAAGGGCAGGGTGACCACCGCTGCGCCGCGAAGTCGCCAGGAGGCGCAAAAGTCAATCCGGCGTACCTACTCTTCTGAGGTACTCCCTTGCCTTCTCCAGATCCTCGGGTGTATCCACACACATGCCTTCTTCAGCATCTGTCTCTACGGTCCGGATGTGATAGCCGTTTTCAATCCATCGAAGTTGCTCCAGGGATTCAGCTTGCTCAAGCGGTGACACGGGCAATTGAGTGATCGCCTTCAGAATATCGCTTCGGTAGGCGTAAAGCCCCATGTGCCGATAGAAGGTGGTGTGCCTGAGCCAGTCTTCCTGTTTTTGCTTTTGCACATAAGGAATTGGCGACCGGCTGAAGTACAAGGCCTCACGCTTGTGATTCAACACTACCTTGGCTTCTGTAGGTGCGAGGAGCTGTTCCAGCGTCGTAATCTTTTGAATCAGGGTGGCGAGTTCGGTCTGAAGATCCAGTGAACCACACAGCAAGTCGATCTGGCCGGGGTCAATGAACGGTTCATCGCCCTGGACGTTCACCACGAAATCAAACTTTTCTTTCTGCTGGCTGAGTGTTTCATAACAACGGTCCGTCCCACTGGGGTGTTTGTCGGAGGTCAGACTGGCATGCCCCCCGAAGGCCACGACGTGATCAACGATCATTGGGTGATCGGTAGCCACTACAACTTCGGTTAGCCATTTGGACTTGCGGCACTGTCGGTAGACGCGTTCCACCATCGACTTCCCCAGCAGATCGGCCAGGGGTTTTCCGGGGAACCGGGTTGACGCGTAACGCGCCGGGATGACACCTAATATCTTCATGCGGACTTTTTCACGCGGAGCGAAGTGCCCTCTGTGGCGATGACTTCAACTGTATCTCCCTTTTCGACATAATCACCGCGGGTGTAGGCGTCATACACCGCGCCCGCGATCATCACCTTCCCGCTGGGTCTTAATACGGTGTAGGCCGTTCCTTTTTGCCCGATCATATCCGGAGGAAAAGCGCTGGAGGTATATCCTTTCGCGGCTTCCTGGGTTTCATTCAGGGCAATATTCTGGAAGGCGCGGGTCTTGGCAAGCTTCGGACCCGCGACAAAGAGCATAAGTACGCCGCCGGTCACGCCACCCAGTGCTACCACCATCGCGGTAACAATATCGCCGAGGGGAACGAACTCGAAGTTGAAGAAGTCGTTGTTGAGCATGATAAGCACCAGCGAGGTAATCGTCAGCGCTATTCCTGTAACGCCGGCAACGCCGAATCCGGGGATCACGAAGATCTCCAGCAGAATCAGCACGATGCCGACAAACAAGGCGATGATTTCCCAATACTCGGCCAGCCCGTTCAGGTAGTAGGGTACCAGGTACAGAATGAGCGCGGTGATCGCCGCAAAAAGCGGAAAGCCGATGCCGGGAGTTTGAAGCTCAAAGTAAATACCCCCGATAATTACCAGGATCAACAGGCCGCTGATGAAAGGGTTGAGGAAGAAGGCGATGATCCTTTCCGGAGCCGAAAGTTTGAAGTACTCCAGTTGATAGTTGGTGACCCCGTTCTTCTGAAGAATTTCTTCAATGGATTCCACCTTGCCTTCGCAATAGCCGTTGGCGATGGCCTCAGACGTAGTGAACGTAATCACTTTGCCGGCCTGTTTGATGCTGTCGACCACCACCTTTTCATCCACCATGCCTTCGGCGATGCGCGGATCGCGCCCATTTTCTTCGGCTGTCGATCGCATGATGGATCGCATATACGATTGATACTTGTCCGGGGCCGCCTCACCGCCGGCTCCAGTCACCACGGTAGCAGCGCCGATGGTCGCGCCGGGAGCCATGTAGATGCTGTCGCAGGCGATGGAGATCAGGGCGCCCGCGGAGGCCGCGTCGTTGTTGATATACACCCAGATCGGCTTCTTGAAATCCATGATCTTGTCGACGATCTCCTTGGCGTCGTTGAGCAGACCGCCATACGTGTCCATCTCGATGACGACGTAGTCGGCATTGATGGCATCAGCGTGGTCCAGGGCCAGGGTCACGTAGCGAAGCATGCGAGGATCGATCTCCGCTTTGATTTCCATGACCATCACGGTGGGTCGAGGTGCTTGTACAAACGCTGAACACAACACCACCATCACCATAACCACTGCCCAGCCCGATGCCTTCATGCGAATTGATTTTCGGTAAAAATACTAAGTAAATCAACGCCGAAGGGGTTATGCAACCTCCCGCTGAAATAGTAATTTTATAGGTCTTTGTGATTTGATTATGCTTCAAGTATTGCTGATTACGCTGGTAGGTTTCTTTCCAGGCGACTCGCTCCGAACGGAGATGATCAACGGGAAGCTGCACGTGGTGCACCAGGTTGGAGAAAAAGAAACGCTTTACGGACTGTCAAAACGTTACGGCACGACGGTGGCTGATATTTTGGCCCAGAACCCCACCGCGGATGCGGGGCTTGAGGTAGGCCAAATCCTGAAGATACCGTATGGCGGCAAGCCCAAAACGCCCGATGCAGTCAAGACAGCCCAAGGCATAGTGCATCGGGTGGCACCCAAGGAGACGATGTTCAGTATCGCCCGCCACTACAATGTTTCTGTAGACGACATCAAAGCCTGGAACAACCTGAAGGATGGCAACCTGTCCGTGGGGCAGGAAATTCTCATCCGACAAAAACCTCCGGACACACCAGCCGAAGTGAAGCCGGCGACTCCGACGGCCGCCAAGACACATACGGTGGGTCCAAAGGAAACATTATTTTCAATCGCCAGGATGTACGGCATGACCGTGGCTCAACTCAAGGAGTGGAACAGCATTACCGGCGATGAGCTTAAGATAGGACAGGTACTGAGCGTGGCAGCGCCTGCGCCGGGCTCAGCACCCGTGACCCCGGTGGTGACGAGCCCGCCCTCTTCGGCGACTATTGTTAACCCGACACCGGCAGCAATTCCTGCGGTAGTTAATCCTGAAGCAACGCGGATATCGGAAGGACTTAGCGGTACCAACGAGCTGAAAGAGACGGGGACGGCCTCACTTCTTAAAGGCACCGAAGGCAACAGGAAGTACCTGGCCCAACACGCAACGATCAAGCCTGGCACCATCCTCAAGATTCGAAACCTGGCAACCAACCAGGAAGTCTTTGTCAGAGTGACCGGTCCACCTGAGGTGCCAGACGCTTCCGTGATCATCTTCATCTCGAAATCGGCATACGACAGGCTGGGAGCAATCGAGCCGACGTTCCGCGCAGAGATCACCTACTACAAATAGTGGCATGAGCCGGAGCGGCCCTTTGACGGTGGCTCTCCTTGTCCTCGCACTGTGCAGCGCGGGCCAAAACCTTGTGACTAATCCCAGCTTTGAAGAGCGTATCCGATGCCCAAATAATTTCAGCGCCAACTTCCGGGATTTTAATCTGCCGGGATGGAAGTCCTCCAACATGGGGACCCCTGATTATTTCAACCAGTGCAGCTGGGGCGACTGCGACGTTCCGTTTAACTGGGCGGGAGAATCTAATGCGCATACCGGCGTGGCGTATGCGGGGATATACATCTGGAGCAAGCCCAACGCGAAGCCCAGGAGCTACCGCGAGTATATTCAGGGTGAACTGGTGGAGCCCCTGAAGAGGGGAAACCGGTACCGCCTCGAGTTCTATTTCAAGTTGGCTTCCTACTCCGTCTATACGGCGGACCGCATCGGGTTGATGCTGACGGATACGTCCTATTTTCAGGGCAACGATCAGGTGATCGACCGGGTTCCGGCGCTGTCGTGGATAGCCAATGAGCCCGTGACATCAGCGGGCTGGTTAGTGGCTTCGGGCGAGTACAAAGCGTCAGGAGGAGAGAAGTATGTGGTGATCGGCAATTTCTTTGACAACCTGAGTACCCAGTTCACACAGCTTGAGATGAGGAAGGGAAAGAGTCCCATGCTGAGTGGCAGTGCTTACTTCTACGTGGATGACGTGGCGGTCATACCCCTCGATCCTGCCGAAGACCCGTCGCCGTTGATTTGGTCTGACGGAAAAGAGGTAAAACCGGAGGAAACGTATGTGCTCAAAAACATTCAGTTCGAGTTCGACAAGTACAAGCTACTGCCGGTATCCTTTCCGGAACTGGATCGCGTCGTGGAAATCCTTCAGCGACAACCCCTGTGGAAGGCAGAGCTGGCCGGGCATACGGATTACATTGGTACAGATGACTACAACCTCGAGCTGAGCAAGAACAGGGCCAACAGTGTGAGGGACTACCTCGTATCAAAGGGGATCAGTTCCTCCCGACTCAAAGCGCAGGGCTTTGGGAAGCAGCAGCCGCTGGTGCCGGACAAGGATGACAATGCCCGGATGATCAACCGGCGAGTAGAGGTACGCTTTGTGAAATAATGTCTGCCAGGCGCTCCTTGAATCCGACAGAACTCAAAGCCCTCCTCGACGAGATGGCTGACCGGTTCAACCGGAAAGATTTCATTGCGGACGACCCCGTATCAATTCCCCACCAGTACAGCCGACGACAAGATATTGAAATCGCCGGCCTTTTTGCCGCCGTAATCGCCTGGGGTCAGCGTACGACAATTATCCGCAATGCCCGCCACCTGATGACGCTCATGGACAATGCGCCCTATGATTTCGTCGTGCATCATCGCCCTGCTGACCTGCGTCGGATGGAGTCATTTGTTCATCGCACGTTCAATGTGACCGACCTGCTCTACTTCATTGAATTTCTAAGGGAGCATTACCGAAGTCACGAAAGCCTCGAAGAGTTGTTTGAGGTTAGCCCTGAAGACGTAACGATGGAGAAAGGCCTGATCAATTTTCACCGGGCATTCTTCAGCCTTCCGGATTTCCCTGGTAGGACGCGAAAGCATATAGCCACACCGGAACGAAAGTCCGCCTGCAAACGGATCAACATGTACTTGCGGTGGATGGTCCGTCGTGACGATCGGGGAGTTGACTTTGGCATCTGGAGAAAATTGTCACCTCGCCAGTTGGTGTGCCCCTGTGATCTTCATGTCGAGCGGGTTGCGCGGAAACTGAAGTTGATCCGTAGAAAATCAATGGATTGGCAAACGGCGCTGGAACTTACGGCAAGCCTGCGGCAACTGGATCCGAATGACCCGGTGCGTTACGATTTTGCTCTCTTTGGCATGGGGATCACGGGCGGGTGGCGGCAGCCCTCCGCAGGCGGTCGTTGATCGCGCGACCTAGTCCGTGGTTCGGCACTTCCTCAGCGACAACACCATCTACATCGCGATGGTCCAGTTCACGCAGCATACCAAAAAGATTCCGTGCGGCTTCGTGCAGATCACCGGAAGGGGACAGCACGAGGCAGTTGGAATGGGGGTAGGGTGCTTCTTTGAAGCAGAGTATGCCGGGGTTGCGAAGCTTAAGCCGGCTTAGTAACGACTCGATGTTGCCGAGATAGAATGCTTTGGCCGGCGCATAGTGACTTTGCAATTGGCCGGGGGCCTGGGGTTGTGAAGAGGAGTGCGTTCTGACCACTACAGGTCCGGTTACAGATTCCAGTTGTTCAACGCTTACCCCGCCCAGTCGATAGACTACCGTTTGTTCACCTTCCCATCCCACAATTGTTGATTCAATCCCCACTCGGCAGGGGCCCCCGTCAAGAATATAAGGTATCCGTCGGCCCAGCCGCAATTGAACATGCTCGGCCGTGGTTGGGCTTACGTATCCGAAGGGGTTGGCGCTCGGCGCAGCGAGGGGAAAGGGAAGTTGTTCCAATAACTCCCGCGTCAACGGATGATCCGGGCACCGTAATCCAACACGATCCAAACCGGATGTGACGAGGTCAGGAATTACCGGTCTCCGTGGGAGCAGGAGCGTAAGAGGTCCGGGCCAGAAGTTGCGGGCCAAAATCTCGGCAGTATGGGGCACATCCTGGATGTATGTCAGCGCTTTCTCCCAGGAGGCGACGTGTACAATGAGTGGATCGAATCGAGGCCGACCCTTCACTTCGAAAATAGAGGCCACCACGTCGGGCTCGAGCGCGTTGCCCGCCAGACCATACACGGTTTCTGTCGGGATGGCGACGAGTTTCCCCTGGAGAAGAAGCTGCCGGGCTGTGGAAACGGATTGGCCTACTACCGCAACGGTCATTTGGCAAAGTTGCCCAAAAAATCAGACTGGTGCTTGAGTTTGTCGCGCAGCCGGAGAATGGATGGTTCCGGATTAAAGGATTCAAGCTGTTGCAACGCCACCCACCTGACATCATGCGACTCTTCACTTACCACTAATTGCTCTTCTTCCGAGGCGACGAAAAGAAAACGGATATCATAATGATCGTGCGCAGGAAAGTCCTTTCGCGCGGGGATAGGGTGAATATCCAGGTCGTAGATCTCCGGTGATACCAGCGTAAGACCCAGCACCCCGGTTTCTTCGTTGGCCTCCCTCCGCGCCACATTGGCCACATCTTCCTCGCCGTCGGCGTGCCCACCCGGCTGCAGCCAACGGTTCAACTTGGCATGATGAACGAGCAGCGTCTTGCTCTGATCTTCGGAAACAATAAAAGACGAACCCGTGATGTGGCCTGGCAAGTGCGTTCGAAGAAATGACTCGGGCTGTGCCAGTAAGGACAGGTACCGATCAGCAATCGCTTTCTCTTCTGGGTACCTGGTAACGTATCGACGAATGAGTTCCCCGACGCCGGATGCAGCCATCACTGGATGATGACGGTGGCTTTGTTGATCTTGTTGGCTTCCAGCTTGCCAATTTGTTCGCCGGCACCCATGTTGTCCTTGTCACCTTTACGCACGATGACATAATACGGGATGGCCTTGAGTTCCTTGAATTTGACTACGCCCTTCTTGTCAGTCGTGCCGGTGGCTGCCGGATTCTTTTCTTCCTTGAAGTTGGCCTCGGTTTCATACAACATCACGTTGGCCCCTTCCACGGTATTGCCCAGTTCATCGCGCACGGTAAGGTTGAGCGTAGTCTTGATGATCTGCGCTTCTGCAAGCGGGAAGGCAGCCAGCGACAGGAAAGCGGCGATAAGGAGGTTTTTCATAGGTGGTTATATGCAACGTGGTGCATAGTTAGGGCTTCCCCGGAATATTTTCAACGTTTTTAGCGCAGCAGCGCAACACCACCACGCTTTTCCTGGACGCCCCGTTCCGGCCGGAAGGAACTTACAAAACGGATGACATAGGAATACGAACCACCGGGAGCCGGCTGGTTGAGTGAATTATTCATGCCCCCGTTCCACTTGAATTTCCTGTCCGTGGAGGTAAATACCAGTTCACCCCAGCGGTTGAAGATGAATATGCTGAAATCGTCGGTGATGAAATTGGTGATGACAAAGAAACTCTTGTTGTCATCGATGCTTGAGGTCGGGCGGAAGGCATTGGGGGCTTCAACCACCGGCTGGCAGTCGTTCATCACCTCCACTTCATCGGGTGCGATGCAGCCAAAGGAGTTGGTAAGATCAACCCGATAAATACCTTCACTGTTCGCTGTGTATACCTGGGCCGTGTAGTTGAGGGTCAGCTCATTTTTGAACCAGTTATACGCATTAAAAACACCCGGATCGAGATCAACTTCGCTGGTCGCGGGGTCGGTATTGCCCGGGTCATTACAGATCACCAATCGGTTAGGCAGCTTCCCAATTGGTAGGGGCGAGCGCTTAATTGAAATGCTCGCATCGGTGGTGCAGGTGGCTTTGGATATCGAAACTTTGTATGTCCCTTCCACAGTTTGGCTGGACGTGGACGCTGTTTCTCCCGTCAGCGTACTGCCGTCGCGGGCCCAGGCGTAGGTGACGCCGGTTGCGGAAGTTACGGCTGTCAGCGTAAAAGGCTTGCCATCTTCACATGCAGGCGTGGCCGTCAAACCGGCGTCTACAATACCTGTGACGTTCACAACTTTGGCCGCTGACTTTGGTGATGTGCAACCACTCAGTGTGCTGAATACTTCGGATTGATAGCTGGCGCCATCATCGGGAAGACCGAGCGAGAGGAATTGCCCCAGTGCGCTGATCGCCGCCGAACCGTTGCGGTACCAGCGGTAGGTATAATTACCGGATGGAGTCGCCGAAAGAATAACTGAATTCTGGCAAGGATCGCTCTGCGTAAAATCGGCTATGGGATTGTCGAGTACCACAGGGTTATCCAGGTTGGCCGGACACGTACCCACACCGCCCGTAACGGCGACGTTGTAGGTGAACGACCCCTGGCCACTGACTTGTATGGTGGCGCCATTTGTGGCCCCAACAATTCCGGGACCCGTCCACACAAACGTGGTAGCTCCCGGCGCATTCGCGGTTATCGTGGGCGGGGTATTACAAATATTATTGGTGAAAGTGATGGCAATCGGCGCACCGGGGTTGATGGCGAAGTTGTTGATGTTAAACGTGCAGCCTCCATTATCGGTGATTTCTACGGTATAGGTGCCCGCGTAGGTTCCCTTGGTAATGGGATTCGTGTTGAAGACAGCAGTGCCGATAAGTGTTTTATTGTCCACGACAGTACCGGTGTTTTCCAGCACCCGGTATTGCAGCGGCAGGCTCACCGCCGTGGTGGTCACCTGTAGCGCTACCGGGTCGCAATTGGGTGCAATG
>JAYRNL010000118.1:0-26987 GCA_041912235.1 Cyclobacteriaceae bacterium | reverse complement strand
GTGGTAAACCCTGGGTGGATTGCCACAACTAACCGTAGCGGAACTTGCAACCGGGGGGCCTGATCTTGCGTGGATGATTCCGGTGACCACCGCTGCCGCCATTGATGTACCGGACAGCCTGTTATAGTAGTTCCCCGTCATCCCAGGAGGAGTTGGCCATGTTGACAACACCGAAGTACCAACTGCCACAAAATCAACTGCCGTACCAAAACTTGAATAAGACGCGCAACTTCCTCCACAATTCACGGCACCAATTGTGAATATTTGACTGCCGTTCATGCAAGCCGGGAAAATAGTTGACACATCGGCACTCCTGTTCCCAGCTGATATCACTATAGAATTCCTTCTGGCTAGTGCATTGATCGCATCTTGAATGACCAACTGCTCTGCAGAACAATCCACAACATTGTACCCGCCGAAACTCATGTTGATTACATCTCCAAATCTGTTTGTCAAAAGCTGACTCCAGGCTATGTGCTGAAGGGCACCATAGACATATGACCAATATCCAGAGCGACTACCGTCAAGAACTTTGAGCGAAACAACTCTAGCATTGGGAGAGATCCCACTAATCTTGCAGCGCGGTTTCTGGTCACCAATCTCAGTTCTCTTTCCTGCAGCAATGCCTGCAACATGCGTTCCGTGACCCGTTTGGTCAAAAGTGGGTGCCGTACCTGGAATCCATGACTTGCTCAAGGCAGGATAGTAATTTATGTCCGCATGTGGAAACACACCAGAGTCCATTATCCATATTAGCCCAGTGGGTCTCTCTCCCTGCTGAATTGGATTACCTGGGTTATCGTCAATCCTCGCTGTCCGCAAAGCACACCTCGCGGCCTTGCACCCACCATCACCACAACAACAACCATCCTGTTGAATAGGATCATCCTGCTGAATAGGATCATCCTGTTGGATCGGATCATCCTGTTGGATCGGATCGTCCATTTGGGTCGGCCCAACCGCTGCATCATTACTTATCGAATCCGCCTTCAAGGAGTCCATTTCGGCTATGAACCCAACAACAAGGTCCACAAAAATTAACGAGTCGGGGACTTGTAGTCCCTTACTAAGGCAAAAGTTCTTCACTATTTGCTTTCTGTCACTTCGTACAGAATTGATATTTTGCGGTGTAATTGTGCCATCTGAGTATAATGGCGCAATGTTCTTCATTGAAACTATGTACCGCTTCTTGGCAAGGTTATTTAGAGATTGACTCTGCGGATTGCACGCCGCAATAGCCACTCCAAGGCCAAGCAGCAGGAACCAGCCTGATGATTTCATATGTTTTGGGTTTGGGTTATTGAATGTAGGGATTGTTAAACACAATTCAATCCACAAGAAGAGTTTAAATCATGGTAGTTGCGAAAATCAATACACTTCCAATATTGTCCTACACACATTGAAGTCGATTGCCTAACTTGTATGGCATAATTTCAACCATGAACAAACGCACCTTCCTCAAATCACTGACCCTCCTGGGCGTTACCGCCGCCAATTTGAAGGCTTTTGAAAGCCTCGCCGAACCCCTCAGCCAGGTTGACGGAATTCCGCCGGAAGAGGTCGCCAAAGACGAAGACTTCTGGACCGCCATCCGCAACGGCTACCGGCTCAAGCCGGATTACATCAACCTCGAAAACGGCTACTACTGCTTCCAACCGCAGGAAACGCTCGAGAACTTCATCAACCACGTGCGCGAAGTGAACTACCAGGGCTCCTATTACATGCGCACCGTGCAGTGGGAGAACAAAAAGAAGGTCGCCGCACGCCTCGCCGAACTGGCCGGCTGCTCCAAGGAAGAACTCATCATCACGCGCAATACCACCGAATCGCTCGACATGATCATCGGCGGTCTGAACTGGAAGGAAGGCGATGAGGCCGTCATGGCGGAACAGGACTACGGCGCCATGCTCGACCACTTCGCGATGATCGCCAAACGCTTCGGCGTCGTCAACAGGCGGATCAACGTACCGAACCACCCGAAATCGGACGAGGAAATCGTCAACCTGTATGCCAGTGCCATCACGCCCAAGACCCGGCTTCTCATGGTGTGTCATATGGTTAACATAACCGGTCAGATTCTGCCTGTACGTAAGATCTGCGACATGGCCCACAGCAAAGGTGTATTGGTGCTCGTCGACGGCGCCCATGCTTTTGCTCATTTCCGCTACAACATCCCTGACTTGGGCTGCGACTTCTACGGCACGAGCCTTCACAAATGGCTAAGCGTCCCCCTGGGCGCAGGCTTTCTCTATGTCAAGAAGGAACAGATCCCCAACATCTGGCCGCTCATCGGCGACGGCAATCAGAACATGGGCGACATCTACCGGCTCAATCACATCGGTACTCACCCGGTCCACACCGATCTGGCCATCAATAATGCCATCGACTATTACCTCGCCATCGGAGCCGAACGCAAAGAGGCGCGGCTGCGGTACCTGCAAATCTATTGGTCGAGCAAAGTGCGCAACGTACCCAATATCGAAGTCAATACCCCGGCTGACGCGGCCCGCTCCTGCGGCATCGCCAACGTGGGCCTCCGGAACATGAAGCCCGGCGACATGGCCGACACGTTGATGAAGAAATACAAAATCTATACCGTGGCCATCGACGGCGCCAACGTGCACGGTTGCCGAATATCACCCAATCTCTACACAACAACCGCCGACCTGGATACCTTTGTGGCGGCGCTCAAGGAAATGGCCGGCTAGTTGGTATTCCATCCCATTCTTTCGCTGCCATAAACCAGTTCCCATGAAACAATCATTGCCCTTGCTCCTCTGCATGATGCTGCTCGCCCCGGCCTTCGCCCAGCAACCTTTCAACGGCGTGGGCGTGGGCATGGACAATCTCTACCGCCTCTCGAAGGCCAAGACGAGGTCCATCAGCCCTGAAAACACTACGGGCGAAAAAGGAAAAGGGGGCATGGATAAGGAAGGTGTTGCTTCCGGCCCCGCCAAAGATCTTGGTCAGGGATGGAAAGTAAGTCCGTATGTCATCATTGAGCCCGGCAAAACACACACGATGGCCGAGATCACAGGACCGGGAGCTGTACAGCACATCTGGATTACCCCCACAGGCAATTGGCGGTTCACCATCCTGCGCATGTATTGGGACGATGAGACCACACCTTCGGTTGAAGCTCCGCTCGGTGATTTCTTTGGTATGGGTTGGGGCGAGTATGCTCACCTCAACTCACTGGCTGTCTGCGTAAACCCGGGGAGCGCGTTCAACAGTTATTGGGTTATGCCTTTTCGGAAGAAGTGCAAAATAACCCTCGAGAATATCGCCGGAGAGAAGGTCCGCATGTTCTACCAAGTCGACTACACACTTACCGATATCCCTGAGGATGCCGCCTATTTTCATGCCCAATTCCGGCGCACAAATCCTGTGAAGTACAAGGACGTGTACACCATAGTTGAGGGAATCAAAGGGCGCGGTCACTATGTAGGTACGTACATGGCCTGGGGCGTGCACAACAACGGATGGTGGGGCGAAGGGGAAATCAAGTTCTATATGGATGGGGACAAAGAGTTCCCAACCATCAACGGAACAGGCACCGAAGACTATTTCTGCGGTTCCTACGACTTCGACACGCGGAAGAAAGAACCGGCGTTGGATCCGACAGCCTACACGGAGTTTTCTACTCCCTACACCGGCCTGCACCAGGTGATTCGGGGGGACGGCCACTATAAGGTGATGCAACGCTTTGGCATGTATCGATGGCATGTCACCGATCCCATCCGTTTCGAGAATGACTTGCGAATAACCATCCAGGACCTCGGATGGCGTCACGACGGCAGGTACCTCGCCCAACAATCGGACATCGCCTCAGTAGGGTATTGGTACCAGGTTGAGCCTCATGCGCCGTTTCCTAAACTTCCGTCAAAAGATGAGCTGGAAGTCAACTAGCACTTTCAGAAAGCGACTGGGTAGGGATTTATCCTAACGAGCTATTTCCAAGACCTCGACTTCGTAAATAATCGTCTTGAAAGGACTTATGTGGAACCGCTTCTCTCCTTTCCGTTCGGGGGGATAATATCCATTGGCTCCGTAGGCCTGTTCGGCTGGAACTACCAATACGCGCTGCTCTCCCTTCCGCATCTGAGCCACTCCGGCATCGAACCCCGGGGTGATTGTCGATGTCCCAACAACATATTCGAATGTGGCCGGCTCTGAACCGTACCACGGCTTGCCGCTCTCCGCCGTACTCACAAATGAATCGCCCCCGGGAATCTGCGCCTTGTATCGCAGCATGATCTTATCGCCCGGTTTCGGTTTTGGACCTTCACCGGCTTGCTGCACCGCTTGCCTCATGAACACCTTTAGCTGCGGCCAACGCTGCTGAATATAGGCCTCTTCATCTGCCCTCCGCTTTTCCTCCGCCTGTTCGACAGCCGCCTTCTGTTTCTCCACCATGGCTTTAAATGAACTGGTGGTCGGCCGGAATGCCTCGGCGCCCGGTCCAATGCGGATGATCTTTATTGTTGTGATCAAATCTTCCTGGGTGATCAACTGAAGAACTTCCATTCCCTTTATTATATGACCAAACACCGTATAATCTCCGTCGAGATAGGATCGATCGCCCAGCGTAATGTACCACTGGCTGCCGTTGGTGTGCGGGCCGCCGTTGGCGATACCTGCCATGCCCGCGCGGCCATGATTCAGTTCCGGGACAATTTCATTGGGATAGTCATAGCCGGGTCCTGGAATGGTTGAGTTTGCTGGCATGCCACACTGAATCACGTGTCCGGGTACAACCCGGTGCCATTTGGATCCATCGTAATAGTGTCTACCTGCCGGGAGGGCTGTATTGTCAAGGGTGCCTTCCGCCAGGCCCACAAAATTGGCGACGGTCATAGGCGTCTTTTCGAACTCCAGTTGAAGGACAAGCAGGCCCTTGGTTGTTGTCACCTCAGCATACAGTCCATCAGGGTATGGGGTTTTCTTCTTCTGCGCCGAAACTGAAATTGCGACCAGAATTCCGAAAGCCAGTATCAATCGTTGCATATCAGTTTTTTGCTGGTGGAGCCGGGCTGATCATGATATGCGCTCGGTGGGTTCCAGGATCCATGATCCAGGGTTGACCGGGAAAAGTGGGCTTCAGCGGCAACCCGGTGCTCTCGGCAGTAGCATAAGGAATGTAGATAACATAGCGCAGGTAAGCGTTCTTTGCCGAACCGGTGGCCGGGTCAAATTCGTCCGCAGTATAGACATAGAGGGTTGATGGATTAGTGGGCATTTTCAGTTTCCCAGCCTTCACTTCTGCCTCCCGCATGTCAAATATTTCCTGGAAGGTCTTTCCTTCTGCCTTCAATGTGCGACCACGGGCCATGAAGGGCTCAAGGTCGACATGATAGGCAGAAACGTTGATCCCCTTTTGTTTCGGATCATCTCCCAGACAGATGAGTGAATTGGTGCCCCTGCGCAAGACAGTGAGTTCACCCTTCGCACTGTAACCATACACCATCGCACCGTCGCGGAGTTCGGCGGGAGCTGCAAGCACGGCCGCCTTGATCTGGTCTTCAGCACTGGGAATGGTCTGGGCTGTCGCGGTTGCCGATACTACCGCCAGGGCAAGAGTTTTCAAGAGTCGCATTTTCGATGAAGTTTAAACACAACCAAGTTTACTCAATTTTCCCGTCAAATTTTCCCTGATTTATCTGAGGGGCAACGCCACCGGCTTTCACGCCTTCTCATTTTTTTGTTACTTCCGAAACCCTAACCCAATCGTCCTATGCAAGGCCTCATGATGGATTTTCAGCTTACCGTGCCGGTCATCCTCCGCCGTGCGGAAACATTATTTGCAAACAAGACCATTGTCACACGTCTGCCGGACAAGTCCCTGCATCGGTATACCTACCGCGAGATGGGCGCAAGATCAAGACAACTCGGCGCTGCCCTCAAGAAGATGGGTGTTGGTGAAGGCGACCGGGTGGCCACACTCTGTTGGAATCACTACCAGCACCTTGAAATCTACTTTGCTGTGCCTTCAATCGGGGCCGTGCTTCACACACTCAACCTCCGCCTTTCGTCGGATGACCTTGCTTACATCGTAAACCATGCACAAGACAAGGTGCTGATTGTCGACCAGGTGTTGTTGCCGTTGTATGAAAAGTTCAAGGATCGGATTAGCGTGAAGAAAGTAGTGGTTATCCAGCAGGCAGGCCCATTGCCCCCGGGCACATTCTCTTACGAGCAACTGCTGGCCAGCGCCAATAAGGATTCGATTGAACTGTTCAACGGAGATGAAAACACGGCAGCGGCCATGTGCTACACTTCCGGTACCACGGGTCAGCCAAAAGGTGTGTTGTACTCGCATCGATCAATCGTCCTCCATTCCATGCTGTCGGCGTTCACCGATGGGCTGGCCATTTCAGAAACCGACGTCGTACTCCCTGTTGTTCCTATGTTCCATGTTAATGCCTGGGGTCTGCCCTTCACTTGCACGATGTTAGGGTGTACCCAGGTCTTTCCCGGACCCCACCTGGATCCAGCCAGCCTGCTTGAATTATATGAAAAAGAAGAAGTGACCATTTCGGCAGGGGTGCCCACCATTTGGCTGGGTATTTTGGCGATACTCGATGCCAACCCGGGGAAGTACAACCTATCCGCTCTTCGCTGCATGCTGGTGGGCGGGTCAGCCGCACCGAAGTCAATGATTGTGGGATTCCAGGAGCGCCACAACTTGCGCATCCTTCATGCCTGGGGCATGACCGAAACTTCCCCGTTGGGCAGTGTATGCGGACTGACCAGTGAGTTGAAGAAATTACCCATCGAAGCCCAATATACCTACCGTGCCAAGCAAGGTATTGCAGCTCCCTTTGTGGAAATGCGGGCGAGGAACGAAAACGGCATGGTTCCGTGGGATGGCACAACCATGGGTGAACTTGAAGTTCGTGGTCCCTGGATATCCAAGGCGTACTACCAAACACCCGATGAAGAAGGTAAATTTACCCCAGACGGATGGTTTCGTACCGGCGACATCGTCGCCATCGAGGCCAATGGGTACATCGAGATCAAAGACCGAAGCAAGGATGTGATCAAGTCAGGTGGTGAGTGGATCAGCTCCGTCGCCCTGGAGGGCACGCTTATGGGTCATCCCGCCGTTGCGGAAGCAGCTGTCTTTGCGATCCCCAATGAGAAGTGGATGGAGCGGCCCATGGCGGCCATCGTGCTTAAAGAAGGAAAGCAGGCTACCGTCGAAGAGCTAAATGCGTTCCTCGAACCACACTTCGCCAAGTTCTGGCTGCCTGATGCCTATGAGTTTGTGAAAGAGATACCGAAGACCTCTGTCGGAAAATTCAAGAAATCAACCCTTCGTGAAATGTATAAAAGCCGTCAGTCAAAATAACGGTGCATTCAATAGTGATATACCTGCAACATGGCTCTCCGTTTGACAAAATCCACTGAAAGGATTCTTACCCGCTGAATATCCAGTCCTGTTTTCACTTTTAAGTCAGCCACCAGGCGATCCATTTGCTGAGGAACAATATTGTCCAGGTTATCAACTTTGATCTCTCGGATGTGGATGCTTTTGGAGAGCCATTCCTTGTCGAGCGCATACGTTATCGCTAAAATGACCAGGTTGAGCGCTACCAATTCGTACATGGGACCGGCCATCATCGCATTGACCAACCCCAACGTCAACACAACGAAAAGGTAGGTCATGTCTTTCATCGAGATGGTATCCGTTCTCAGCCTGAGCAAGGAGAAGAACGCTATCAAACCAAAACCGGCGCCAAACGAGCTGAACGCTGTGGAATTGTGAATGAGGTAGATGATAATAAAGACAAGAAAATTCAAAATGATGAACGTGAAAAAGTAGTCCTTCTTGCGGTGGATGGGCAGGTAAACAAAGATGACGAGGATCACGATCGCCACGGTATTTATGGCCAACCGGGTATAAAAGAGTTCGGTAAATAAAACAGGTCGCGAGGCCCGGACCTGTGTCGCGGTCTGCGCCTGGGCCAAAAGCGTCTCAGGGAGGAGTCCTGCGGTCAAGAGCACCAGGGCAACAAGGGAAATTTTCCAGAACGTGTTAGACAAATTCAGGGTACTGAAGTACTTCATTGGAGCTGATCAATTCATGAATATACAAAAGTTCTTCTTCCATCGGGATGCCCGGTAATTCCTCCCAATAACTCTATCTTTACCCTATTCAGCACGTGACCATGAACGATGCCGTTTCAACCATTGAGTCCCTGATCAACCAGGGCAGGTACCTCGAGGCCCGTTCACTGGCCCAGTCCGCCCGGCAGTCGGGGGACTCCTTAAGGCTGACCCAACTGCATGCCCTCGCCGTTTCAAAATCGGGCGTACCCAAGGCAGCCGTCGAAATCCTGGAACCGGCCTATCGCGATCATAGTGACGACCCGGAAACCGCCGGTATCATGGGCGGCGTCTATAAGGAGATCTTCCGTAAAGACCAGGATACCCGGTTTGCCGTCCTTTCACGGGACACGTACCTCAAGAATTTTTCCATCACAAAAAACTACTATACCGGAATCAACGCCGCCACCATGTCGGCCATTGCAGGCCAGGTGTCCAAAGGCCGTGAGATCGCTGCTGAGGTTATCCGCCTACTGGGGCCAAGTCCATCGGATTTCTGGCAACAGGTAACGTTGGCCGAGGCGCTTTTGCTGACCCGCGAGCGGGAAAAATCCCTGACCGCCTATTTCGAAGCCAAGAAGATGGCGGGCACCGACTGGGGCAAAATAAGTTCAGTGCATAACCAGTTGTGGCTGCTTAATCATTACGTTCCGGTTCCCAAGGAAGTACTCAAAGTATTCAATCCACCGGGTGTGGTTTCGTTCATCGGCCACATGATCGACCACCCGACTCGTCCCAAACCGCGCTTCCCCTCCATCATAGAAAATAAGGTGAAGGAAGCCATCGAGAGCGCCATAAACACGCTGAACGCAAAGATCGGCTTTTGCTCCCTGGCCTGCGGAAGTGATATCCTGTTTGCTGAGGCTATGGCGGAAGCCGGAGGTGAAGTAAACATTTGGCTGCCTTTTGACAAGGCAGACTTCATTGAAGCCAGCGTAAATTTCGCGGGAGGCAATTGGCTGGATCGCTTTGAACGCCTGCTGAAACAATTCCCAGCCACCTACTTAACCTACGATCCCTATGCGGGCTACGATGACCTGTTCTCCTTTCAGAACCGTGTCATATTTGGTTCGGCCATCATACGCAGTACGATGAACCATACCGAGCCGACGTTACTTACGGTGCTCTCAGAAACCGACCTTCGACTGAAAGAGGGTGGAACGCGGGATACCGTCAACCTTTGGCCTTATCCTTCGAGGCATGTTAACATCAATCCGGATAATTACTTCTCGGCAACAAGCCTTCCTCCTCCGGTCGCTGCGAAAGAAGATTTTAAGAAGAGTTACCCTCCGCTTGACAGGCCCGTACTTTATGGAATCATCGTGGACATTCCAGGCATGGGCGTGGAGGAACAGACTAAACTCTGGCAAAGCATCAAGGATAAGTTGGATTTGTCGCTTCTTGCCCCGGTGACTTTTGAGGCCGGAGAAAACCTTATAGTTTCATTCCGATCGATACTGGGCGCCATGGACGTTGCCAAGACGATTCTTCGGGAGATGAAATCCCACTTTCTGATGGAGCGGCTGAGGATGAGCTTGTACGCTAATCCAGCCCTGCTTGCACCAGGCCCCACCCAAAAGGAAAAAATCCTTGATAAAACAATTCGTAACCGCCTCCTCCAACTTCATGCTCTCGTACCCGTTGGAGCCGTGTATGCCTTTGCCCGGTTTTCCTCAGCCTTATCCCTGGATATCAAGAACTATTCCGTGGACTATGCCGGATTAGTCTCCATTGGATGGCACCCCCAACCTTTGGAAATCTACCGGGTAAACCTGTTGGATACCGCTTTGAAGGGTCACTAGGTCCTTTTCTGCCGACTCACTACACCCTTTCAACAACTCACGTCAAAGCAGTTGCCGCCCTGGAACCCCGGGGTCACCTTTGCACGTCTTATGGGTAAAACAAAGTCCATGAAGCTCATTTTTTCAATTCTGCTTGTCACCACCACCCTATTGTCCGGGGCGCAGTCCGTCTCTGTGGAGAGCCGCGGTGACACGAAACGAACGATCTACAACCGGGGCGGGATGTCCAGCTTCAGCGTCGAAACACGGGGAAAAATGGAAGTCTCTGACGACGATAAAGACATCAAGAGCATGTCCGACGACGGCTACCTTGAAATTACCAAGACGGTGTTTGGCAGTCGGCGCACGATTGTGATTAGCCCAACCTCCACTGGCCTCAAAAGGGAATACTACGAGGGAAGAACGCTCGTCGCCTGGGAACCGGAAGGAAGGAAATGGCTGGGAGAAATACTGCCGGAAATTCTCCGATCAACGACCATCGCCGCGGAAAACCGGGTAAACCGTATCTACCGGAACAGCGGCGTAAATGGTGTGCTGCAGGAGATCCGCGTTATTGAAAGCGACTACGTTCGCGCGGCGTATGCCGACTACCTGGTCCGGGTCAATCAGCCGGCCCAAAACTACCCCATCATCATCAAGGAGGTCAGTTCCATTATGGAATCGGATCACTACAAGTCTGAATTCCTAAGTAACAACCTGAAGACGTTCTCGGGATCGAAAGAGGCCATGCAGGCGGTCTATGCCGCCACGCGCAGCCTGGACTCGGATCATTATAAGACCCAGGTGATCAAGAATGCCTTGTCGACCGGTACGCCCAGCCCGGAAAGCGTTGCCCTTGCTCTGCAAGCCACCGGCGATATGGAATCGGATCACTACAAGACCGAAGTCCTGACATCCCTGCTCCGTCAGGAAAATCTGAATGACGCGATCATGGCAGAAATGATCAACGCGACCAAGAACATGGAATCGGACCACTATCGCACGGTGGTCTTGACGAAAGCGCTCTCGAAGCCGGGGCTTTCTTCGGCCTCGTACGAACGCGCCCTTGAGGCTGTCAAGATGATGGACAGTGATCACTACAAAACCGAAGTCCTCACCAACCTGCTGAATAACTCCCTGACGCCAGATGTGCAATCCATACTCATTGCCGCAACCTCTTCCATTGAGTCAGACCACTACATCACCGTGGTGGGCAAACAGATTCTCAAGAAGGTCAACCTGAATGATGAAGCGTTCAGGGGATTGCTGGAGACCATGTCGAGTCATCAGAGCGACTACTACACCGCTGAATTTCTGAAGACAGCTGCCGATCGTCCCAACATTTCAAAGGCCAACTTAATGGCTATCCTAACCGCAGCGGGCAATATCGAGTCCGATCACTACATAACCGAAGTACTTACAAGTCTCGCTCCAACCATCCGCACGATGAATGACGCCTCGCTGAAAGACGCCTACCGGGCGACGGCGAAGAAGATTGAGTCAGAGACGTACTACGGCCGTGCGCTTCGTGCGTTGGACTAAACCACGTTTCCCCTCCGTCAAAAAATCGCTAGCTTCCCGTTGCCATGCGGTTCATTCCAGGGATACAGCCACTCACCTTGCGCAAATACGGCCTCCTTACCCTTGGATGCACCATTATCGCCGTCGTCCTGTATGTAATTATTGCCTACGGACAAACCGGGAGAATCCCCAGGTTAAGTGACAATCCGGCCGAATACCTGTTGGCCGTGTTCAGCACCATTGTGTTCGGCTTTCTTGTTCTCACCGTGGATGGGCTCCTCGACAAGGCGATTCACTGGAAATCCAACTTTCTTCTGCGCTTCATCAGCGGCCTTGGATCCAACATACTCCTGGTGATCCTCTATTTTACGATGGCTGGGAACTTCATGTTCCATGCACCCACCGAAGTGATTCTGAAGTTGAATATCCTCTTCATTATCACGGTTTTCATCTACGAGATCTTCTACGGGCTGTTCTACTCCTATCGGTTCTACGCCGTGACGCAAGCCGAGCAACTTCAGTCCGACCGCTGGCAGCTCGAGCTTCAGTTCGAATCGCTCAAGAGTCAGATCAGCCCTCACTACCTGTTCAATTGTCTCAATACCGTCTCCAGCCTTTTGTATAAGGACTCCCGTGTGGCCGAGGAGTTTGTCAGGCGAATGGCCGACACGTTTCGTTATGTGCTCGGCAATCAGAAACACCGGCTGGTCACCCTTCGTGAATAACTGGAATTTGTAAAGTCATACTACTTTCTTCTCCAGGTGCGCTACGAATATCACCTGCAGATGGAAATCAATGTACCCACCAGCCTGCTCGACACGTGGATTCCTCCGATGACGATTCAACTGCTCGTTGAAAATGCTGTGAAACACAACGCCATCAGCAAGGACCAGCACCTGCTGGTATACATCGGTTCACGCGACAGCACCCACCTGATCATTTACAACACCAAGACGGAATCCATAAGGCCTGCTGCCAGTTTTCGCGTTGGGTTGGAAAATATTCACAAGCGGTACAAATTTTTCACTAAGGAAGCCGTCACGGTAACCGATGGCGCAAAATTCCAGGTACAGCTTCCCGTGCTGAGAAATGTGCCCAACCCAGCCGCTGCATGAAGAAGGTATTTATCCATAATCCCCTTTTCCGCATCCTGACCCCTCCGGTTTACGGTTTACTGGTATACCTGATCATATTGCTCGTCAACAACAACGTCGAGCAAATCGCGACACTGGTGAGCAACCAGGAGATGTATGTCAGCATGCTGCTCAGTCTTGTGGCTTTTGAATCCATGCGTCTCGTCATAGTGATTCTCAACCGCCTGACTCTTGACGCCCGTAAAACGCTTCCCCTGCAAATCCTGATGACGTCGGCTGTTGCCATAATTATGGTGGGCCTGGTAATTAGCCAGTACTACAGGCTTGTGATCGGCTTTGATATCAGCCCCAGGGAACTCGTTTTATTCGGGGGGATCTTCCTGGTTACCTCTCTTCTCTACAACGCTCTTTACCTCGGCAATCAATACATCATCCGCGAAAACACGCTCCTGCTGGACCAGGAACAAAAGCTCCGTGAAAACCTGGAGGCCGAATTCTCCTCGTTTCGACGGGAGATCAACCCCAGTTTACTCTATGACAGCCTGGAAGACCTGATTCTCTGCATGCACACCGATGCAGAAAAGGCCGAAGAACTTATCGACAGCCTGGCCGCGCTCTACCGCTATCAACTCGTGAACCGTCAACGGGAATTTGTTTCCCTGGCAGAAGAACTACAGGCAGTACGCCATTTGTTGCGCCTGGCCGAGTATAGGCACCCCAACCAGATTGTTTGGAAGGAGACCGTCAGCGATGTCGAGCCTATTCAGGTGATGCAGGGATCGTTGCTCACGACGATTGATGCCATCATCCGAAACACCCTGATCTCAGCGCAATGTCCACTTATCCTCACCTTATCACCGGAAGAAGAGGAATACCTGGTACTTACCCATGGTTTGAACGACAAATTGCTCCTCGACACCGAGAGCCAGTCGGCCTTTCAGCTTCTGCAACGATCCTATTCCATTTATAGCGACACACCCTTCATCCAGGTCAAAGCGGGGCGCGAAAATTATGTTAAATTTCCACTGATCACGGAACAACAACCTGCCACGGCCTTCGCATGAGTCTTGCCCTGAATGTTGTCATCATCGAGGATGAATCGCCCGCCGTGGAGAAACTGCAGCGCTATCTCCAGCGCTACAGCCCGGCCATTCGGGTGGCCCAGGTGTGCGATAGTGTCGCCTCTTCGGTTGCCTGGCTACGGGATCACCAGAACGAGGTCGATCTCCTGTTCATGGACATCCAGCTCAAGGATGGAATCAGCTTTGGGATATTCAAAGAGGTACATATCATCAAGCCGGTGATCTTCATCACGGCATACAATGAGTACGCACTGGAGGCCTTCAAGGTCAACAGCATTGCCTACCTCCTCAAACCCGTCAATTTCGATGACCTGAAGACCAGCCTGGATAAGTTTCAAAACCTGCGGTCACAATTCCTGTTACAGGACAAGCGCGAAGATGTCGTAAAGGCATTGGCCGGGGAAAGTTCTGTCAAATCGTTCAAGACCCGTTTCATGGTCAAAGTAGGCGACCATATCCGCTCGATAACCACCGATCAGATCCTGCTCTTCTTTGCTGACGGCCGCGACGTTTACCTGGTGACCACCCAGCTGAGGAAATTCATCATCGACTTTACGCTTGAATCGCTGGAGGAAGTTCTCGATCCCGCCATGTTCTTCCGGGTAAACCGAACCTACATTGCCAATATCGGCTTCATCCAGGACGTCGTGCTCTATTCCAACAGCCGGCTCAAAGTGTCCACTCAACCGGCATGGGACAAGGAGATCATTGTAAGCCGCGAAAAAGTCGGCGAATTCAAGGACTGGTTTGACGGCAAACCGGGTTAGAACTTCAAATAGGCGTATCCCTTCAATTGGTAGGTGGTGACAGTGGTCAACATCGAAACAGCAGGCTGGACTTCCGGCACCATGCGCATCCTGTCAATCTTACGGTTGATGACAGACTGACCGCAGACAAACATCTTCACGCCGGCAGCCTTTAACTCCTCGTACAACTTGAGATTGGGGTTATCGACCTTGTATTTACTTCGGTATTGGTCATTGTTCATGGTGGTATACGAGGCGCCTCCGTGAATAGCCAGCACCACATTCATTTTTGCAGTCGGAACGCCGCCCACGACGTGAAGGTTCAGCAAACGGGCCACGTTGTTTAAGGCCCAATTAATGGTGTCCGGCTTTTCGCTTTCGCGTTCCACCTCAATAATGATATTGTAGGTGAGTGTGGGGTCAGGTTTCTCGACAGCAAACGGAACTTCAAAGACGCCCCCCTGCGTCTTGATGACCGGGTTGACACGCTGAGGCGCCTGTGCGGCGAGCGATAGCACCGCAAATACAAAAAGTGAGCTTAGGCTTATTTTTTTCATGACCAATGATTCAAAATGATGTTCAGTCCAGCAACAAAGATGAGAGAAGCGGTGACCTTCCGGACATGAACGGGCTGAAACTTACGTGCACCCCAGCGAGATCCCAATTGACCTCCAGCGAAAACCGCCGCCAATAGTGGAGCTATCAGTCGCCAGTCCAGCTGTGCAGATTGGGTGAACTGGCCGGCAAGACCGCTAATGGAATTGACCAGGATGAAGGCACTAGCCAAGGCGGATATCCGCCGCGGCTGGTCCCATTGGAGAAAATGCAGCAACGGTGAAAGAAAGATTCCGCCGCCGATTCCGACCAGGCCCGACAAGAATCCGATTCCACCACCAAGCAGAGCGGCGGTAAGCCCGACTCCCCCGGAAGACGACGAAGGCTGGCCCGGATATTTGTTGAAAAACCACAAGAGGGCAGCCGCAACAACCAGGGTAATTCCGAGGATTCGAAAGAAGGTATGCTCCTGAATCGGATAGTAACCACCCAAGAAAGCCATCGGCACGCTGAAGACGAGGAACGGCCATATTTTTTTCAGCTCGATCAGCCCCTCGCGGCAGAAAATTACCGTGCCTCCTGTTACAACCACCACATTGCACAGTAAAGCTGCAGGGCGCATCACTTCAAAAGGCACAGCCAGTAAGGCCATAATCGCGAGGTAACTGGTGCCACCACCGAACCCCACCGAAGCGTAGATTGCGGCTATCACAAAAAACGAAATCAAGAGAAGGTAGTCCATTGACGGCGAAAACGGTCAAGTCATCCTCCAATGGTTGACATGGACTCAATCACTGTCAGATCGCCGCGGCTCGACTCGGCCTCAAACCCGTCTTTGGGCCGGCGCGATAAGGCATTCAACAAGGCAGCTTGCAACTGTGAGTCAGACTGTCCCGATCTGATCATATCACGCATATTCAGCACTCCGCGATCGTACAGACAAGTTTTCAACTCGCCCTGAGCGGTCAGGCGGATCCGGTTGCACGTGCCGCAGAAGGTTCGGCTAAAGGCAGCAATAATGCCCAGGTCTCCCCGGTGGCCCGGGACATAATACTCTTTCGATGTTGCGTGCGGAACCGCGGGCTTAATGGATATTCCCGGATAATAAGAGGTTAAGGTGGACAAGATTTTTGCATGGGTCCATTGCAAAACCGGGTAGTGCTGGCCTTCACCATTGAAAGGCATCTCTTCAATGAACCGGACCGATACCGGGTACTGGCGAGTCAACTCGGCCAGCGGAAAAAGATCATCGGTATTCTTTCCTTCCATGACGACAGCATTGATCTTTACCGGTATCTCATGTTTAAGCAGGGCCTCGAAGGTTTCCCATACCCGGTGAAATTCATCACGACGAGTAATTTCCCTGAATCGCTGCGGGTCCAGTGTGTCCAGGCTCAGGTTGACAGACGCAATCCCCAACGATTTCAAGTCTGGCACGTGGGGAGCGGTTAACACTCCGTTAGTCGTCAAATGAACATCCTTGACCCCGGGGATCGCTGTCAACGTAGCCAGTAGCTTCATCAAATCGCTTCGAACAAAAGGCTCGCCACCCGTAACCCTGACTTTCGACACTCCCAATGAAGCCATTAGTCTTACTATTCTCTCAATCTCTTCAAAGGTGAACAGCTCCTTCCTGGGCACATATCGTATTCCTTCCTCCGGCATGCAATAGAAGCAACGCAGGTTGCAACGATCTGTTACAGCCAGCCGCAAGTAGGTAATAGGGCGATTATGGTTGTCGAAAAGCATGGATTCATGCGAAGATAGTCATAGCCACATGAAAATGCGTAGCTTGGGCGTTGCAGATGAGAGTACGATTTACACCCTATGGAATAACCCGGGAAATAACCGGAGGCGTCACGGAGATAGAATTGCAGGATAATTCGGTCGGCAAGCTTCGACAGACGCTTTCTGAGACCTACCCGGCCATGCGCGCGTTAAGCTCCCTCATGATTGCTGTAAACCAGGAGTACGCTCCGGATGACAAGGTAATTCAACCGGGTGACGATGTGGCGCTGATACCGCCTGTCAGCGGTGGATAGTGGCTCAATGAAGGTTTTCAAGGGCCCTTTTTGGCCGTGACCGGCACCCAAAAAAATACTGATAAATCTCATTGACCCCACCGGGCTGAATGGGTACATTGATTGAGTCTTCAACGATTACCCAAATCACCTCCGATATGATCAAAATCACCGAAAAGCCGATTGACATCCCAAAGGTCATCGAAACGGCCTCCAGCCTGGGTGCGGGGGCCGTTAATGTTTTTATAGGGACCGTACGTAATACGGCACACAACAAGAATGTAGTATGGCTTGAGTACGAAGCCTATGAGGGCATGGCCGTGAGTGAAACCCGGAAAATCATCGACGATGCAGCACATCGCTGGCCCCTGCTCGGATGGGCGGTTAGCCATCGCGTGGGCACCTTGAAACCCGGCGAAGTTGCCGTCGTCGTGGCTGTCTCCACCAAGCACCGCAAAGAGTCGTTTGAGGCTTGCCAATTCATTATCGATAAACTCAAAGAGAACGTGCCCATCTTCAAGAAGGAAGTATTTGAAGATGGTGAAGAATGGGTTGGAGCCTCACCCAAATCCCCCGCGTCTGCCCAATTGAACTGACCGGCCTACTGAGTTGCCAGCGCTACAAATACCATGTAGCCTGCAATAAAGAAGACGATCGACATCAACAGGGAAGCTGCGAGAATCAACGACAGATCCCGAACCAAAGGATCAGGGGCAAGGAAGAAAAACCGGGTGCGCTTCATCGTATAGGGTTTCAATTCAAGCGAATTTACACCCCTGTGATAGGCAATGCCCCTTAGCTTGATCCGCCCGGAAGACCCTGTATGTTTTTGAACGAAATTGCCCTTAATGAAAGCGGGTGCGGCTTACTCAGTAATTTAAATACAGTCCGGTAACTACTTCAATCCTTGAGGCTTTCAATAATAGGAATCCCTGTTTGGGGGATGCCTTTATGCACGTAAGATTTAAATACCGCTTCAACAATTCCGGCGAATTAGATGGATTATCGCCTTGTATAGTCCTTCTTACCCCCCTTCTTGCTCATCAGCCTGAGCGACTCAATTCGAATATCATGGGAGAGGGCCTTGCACATATCGTAGATGGTGAGCGAGGCTACCGCCGCCGCAGTCAACGCTTCCATTTCCACCCCGGTACGGGCGGTTACTGAAACGGACGTATCCACCACAGCGTATTCTCCATCCACGCCGATGCGCACCTGGCAGTCATCAAGGCCGATCGGATGACAGAGGGGAATCAGGTCAGAAGTCCGTTTAGCGCCCTGAACACCCGCCAGTATCGCTGCCTGGAAAACAGGTCCCTTCGTCAATGGCAACTCGTTGTTCTTCATGTGTCCCAGAATGGCTTTGCCAAGCCAAACCCTGCCTTGCGCAGTGGCTGTACGTACGGTGGGCTTCTTTGCGGCAACATTCACCATCCGGGGATTGCCGGAGCGCGACACATGGGATAGCTTCCTCTTCATTTCTTTTTATCTTGAATCAAAAATAACCATTTCATGGTCAGCGTCGCTGAAGCCACCCAATTGATCCGTCAACAAACGTATCGACCGGGGATTGAACGAATCAAGATTGAAGAAGCAGAAGGACGCATTCTTGGGGAAACCATCAAGGCGGATCGTGATTTTCCTCCCTTTGACCGGGTTGCCATGGACGGCATCGCGGTAGCCTTCCAGGCCATTGAAGAAGGCTGGGAGGGATTCCGTGTGGAAGGCCTGCAGCCCGCCGGGAAACCCAGGCTTACGTTGAAGAACGACAAGAACTGTATTGAAGTAATGACCGGGGCCATGTTGCCGATAGGGTGTGACACGGTAATTCGCTATGAGGATGTGAGCGTTGTTCACGATATGGCCAAGTTGAAAACAAAGAACGTGATCCGGGGACAATGCATTCACCCCAGGGCGCAGGATGCCAAGCGCGGAGACGTTATCCTTGCTCCCGGCACCTGCCTGTCGCCCGGCGAAGTGGCGCTCCTGGCAGCCGTTGGCCGGCTGGAGACGGACGTCTACCGTTATCCAAAAGTTGCCATCATATCCACCGGCGATGAACTGGTTGACATTCACGACAGCCCACTCCCCCATCAGATACGCCGATCGAACAGCTACGCACTGCGCGCCGCTTTGCAAAGCATCGGTTGCAAGGCTGATCTCTTTCACCTCAAGGATGATCGCAATAGCATGGAACGTGAACTGGGCAGCTTGATGGGCAAGTATGAACTGATCTTACTGAGCGGCGGTGTTTCAAAGGGAAAATTTGATTTAGTGCCCGCCGTACTCACTTCGTTGGGTGTCTCCACCATCTTCCACCAAGTCAGTCAGAAACCCGGCAAACCCCTGCTTTTCGGAACTACGGCCAAGCAGGTAGTATTCGGGTTGCCCGGCAATCCCGTTTCCTCCTTTCTTTGCTATTATCGATATGTGCTCCCCTGGTTGTTGCGCGCCGTCAACCGGGAACCGGCCGAGGAGTTCGCCACCCTGGCCGAAACCTTCCATCCGAAACCTAACGACCTCACCTATTTTCTCCAGGTCAAGGTGAAGAATGAAGGAGGAAAACTGATGGCTACGCCTATCCCCGGTGGCGGCTCCGGTGACTTTGCCAACCTGAAGGCCGTTGACGGATTCCTGGAAATCCCTGCAGGAAAAGGTTCATCGGAAGCCGGCGATGTCTACCCATTCGTTCGCTTCCGCGTCAGGTAACGGTCCCGCGCGCTGAATTTGCTAGTCGAGACCAGTCCCCCTAACTTCGCGCCCCGGACTTCCAGGAAGGCCTTCCTGCTCCTGGAATCCTCAATCTCAAGAATCGTATCTCATGTTTGAAAGTTTAAGCCATAAGATTGATAAGGCCATCCAGACGCTCAAGGGCCAGGGAAGGATCACCGAAATCAACGTCGCCGGAACCATTAAAGAAATCCGGAAGGCATTAATTGATGCCGATGTCAATTATAAGGTAGCGAAAGAAGTTACCGACGAGATCAAGGCGAAAGCCATGGGGCAGAACGTGCTGACCTCCATTTCACCGGGTCAGTTGCTCACCAAGATCACCAACGACGAACTCACCCACCTCATGGGGGGCGAAAGTGTCGACATACGAATTGAAGGAAACCCGGCGGTCATCCTGATCGCGGGATTGCAAGGATCTGGTAAGACTACCTTTTCCGGAAAACTTGCCCATTACCTCAAGCGACAAGGTCGCCAGGTGCTGTTGGCTGCCTGCGACGTATACCGGCCGGCTGCGATTGAGCAGCTAAAGGTTCTTGGCAGTCAAATAGGCGTTGATGTGTACGCGGATCTTGAAACCAAAGATCCCCTCAAGATTGCAAAGGCCGCTCTGGACCACGCCAGAAAAAACAATTTTCGAATAGTCATCGTTGATACCGCCGGTCGCCTGGCCGTGGATGAGGAGATGATGACCGAAATTGCCTCGCTCAAAAGTGAGCTGGAGCCTTCCGAAACACTATTTGTGGTCGACGCCATGACGGGCCAGGATGCCGTCAATACGGCCAAAGCTTTCAACGACCGCATCAATTTCGACGGTGTGGTTCTCAGCAAGATGGACGGAGACACCCGTGGTGGTGCGGCCTTGTCTATCCGCCGGGTAACCGACAAGCCCATCAAGTTCACCAGTTCCGGTGAAAAAATGGAGGCCCTGGACAGGTTCTATCCCGACCGGATGGCCGGGCGAATCCTGGGCATGGGAGACGTCGTCGGGCTCGTGGAGAAAGCCCAGGAGACCTTCGATCAACAAGAGGCAGAACGGCTTCAAAAGAAGATTCGAAAGAACCAATTTGACCTGAACGACTTCCTTAATCAGCTGGCCCAGATCAAGAAGATGGGTAACATGAAGGACCTCCTGGGAATGATTCCGGGTATGGGCAAAGCGATGAAGGACGTGAACGTCGACGACAACGCGTTCAAGCCGCTCGAAGCGATAATTCGTTCCATGACTCTTGAAGAGCGTGAAAATCCAGAGATTATCAACAGCAGCAGGAAGGAGCGCATCGCGAGGGGCAGCGGCACCACCATCCAGCAAGTCAACCAATTGCTGAAACAGTTTTCCGAGCTGCGAAAGATGATGAAGACCATGAACAAGATGGGTGGTGGCAAGCGTGCACTATCGGCCCTCAACCCGTTTGGCCGGTAAAGGGCCAATTATTGCTGACAAACCTGAACCAAGTTGGGGGGTTAACCGTTAGCATGTCATCTAACTGTTCAACCAAACCTCAATTCCATGAAAAGAACCTTACTTTCTGTAACGCTGCTATTGCTGGCGTTCAGCGTCGTGATGGCGCAGGATAAAAGCAAACGGCCAAGCCCGCCCAAGACTGCCGAAGGCAGCATCGATGGTGTAAAGATCAAGATTGATTATTCCGCTCCCTCGGCCAAGGGAAGAAAAATGCTCGGCGGCATTGAACCCTACGGAAAGGTTTGGCGTACAGGTGCCAACGAAGCTACCGTATTCGAGATTGACCAGGTTATTCAAGTGGAGGGCAAGGCATTGCCGGCAGGCAAGTACGAGTTGTTCACCATCCCGGGAGAATCCGAGTGGGTGATCATTTTTCAGAAGCATAAAGGGCAATGGGGAGCCTACGATTACAAGGAAGCTGATGACGTGCTTCGCGTAAACGTAAAAGCCGGCAAGACTTCTTCGTTTGTCGAGACCTTTGCCATCGCTGTCGAAAAAGGCCAGGTGAACCTGCAATGGGAAAACACCCTGGTTGCCTTCAAGATCAAGAAGGGATAGGATCAAGACGAACACCCAAAGAAGAAGCCCGGCCTGAAAGCCGGGCTTTTTCTTTAGTAAGTACGGTTGGTGTCTAAAGGGTATTAAAGTAATCCACCATCAGCATCAGGTCCCGATCACGGGATAGATTGAGCTTATTGACTTTTTGGAATTTCGTCATTTCGGCTTCCTTCTCGGCCCATATCTTAGAGAGTTCCTTCTTACTCAGCGGGCGAAGCTCTGTCCCGGGACTATAAAGCAATGTCTTCTTTTTAGAAATCACATAATTCTTGTTCCCGGAACCCACCGCCACGTTGTAGTTCGGCCTGAGCAGGGTGGCTTCCGTGTAGGAATAGACATCCACTTTGCCCCAGCATAGAACCTCGAGGAATCCTTTGATGGGAGTGCCCTCCCGGGTGTACTCCTTACCATTGACAAACCGGTGCGGCATCTTTGTGATTGAATCGGTGTATTCAAACGACTGTACGAGGTTTCCATCCAGCGATTTGAATGTGTTCTGGTCAAAGAGAATATCAACACCGTAGTTAAGCACATCGTACTTGATCGCGGGGAGATCAAACGACTTGTTTTCGCGATAAATGGTGACGGAGCCTTTGTTCCATGTCGTCGCATAATAGGGATCACCTTCAACCTCGGGTCCGTTGTCGTAGCCCCGGAACGGGCGTGACTCACGTTCGAGGTCCCGCACAAGACGCATCGCGCGCATTTCTTCGTTACTCACCTGGCCTACCGCAATAAACGGGAGACAAGAAACTAGTATGGCAACAACCCGACTGGACAACATTTTGCAATAATAAGAAAAGCCCGGTGAAAACACCGGGCTTTTCATTAAGCGGTAATTAAGTATGGCTAGTTGCTAGGGTGCCATCACCAAAGCCAATGGCCATGTCTTACCGGTACGAGTCAAGGTAGTAGTACCTGCGTCACCATAGTCGTTAGACCAGTTGATCTTCAGGTTGGTACCGTCGTTGCTGACAATGACCCAGGAATAGATCAGGCCATATTTGTCAGATCCCGTAATAGACAGGACGTTACATGCATCGTTCAAGAAAGTACCTTCAGCAGGAGTGTCACTCCATACGCAGTCGTACTGTCCAAACGTAGCATCTCCAATTGCATACCGCCCAGGTCCTTCCTCAGCGAAAGGAGTAGTTCCCGTCACAGGACCTGGCAAGCAGGGTGTAATCGGGAAGGACCCCGGGTTACCGGAAGCGGTTACAATCGTCGAGTAGTTAACTGTGCCTCCGAGGTCGGAAGGACAAATAACTGACACCACATTGGCAAACGGAGACTTATAAACGCCCCCGAGGGACGAAATGGCGGTCTGAACGTTATTGCTGCTGAACACGCGTCCATCAGGGAATACCATGGCCTGGCGGAAGGTGAATTGATCAGATCCCTCCAGTTCAGCGGTAGTCAGGCCCAACAGCGCCAGTGTTTCGGTTGCCGTTGCCACCAGCGCCAAACGAGGCAGGCCGGTAGTTGCATCCTTGACAAAATCCGAAGCCGGGAATGACTTTAACAGTTTCTCAGCTTTTGAATTGTCGCCATTGGTTGAAGTAGGCGTGCGATCGGCATAATCCACATAAAGATCCACTTTAGTGAAAATGGTTCCCCGACCCGCATCGTTAGCCTCAACGAGCACTTCATAACGGGCATTCGCAAGGTCATACTTGTTGAAAGCCACGGAAGTCTGCGCAATCTGCTTTAGGGTACCGGCGTTCGAGTTGTTCAGGTCGTCGAAGTTCACCGGATACTTGCTGGTATCCGTGCACGAGAAGCCCAATGCCATCAGGAACAGTACCGTGATGAATATATACTTGTTTTTCATGGTGAATTTCATTTTTGATTACTTAACAAATCCATCAGGGTTGTTATCCCAGAACACCTTCACCTTGTTGTCCGGCTTCTGCGTTGCCTTGTTGTTACGGATCACGTATACCGCAGGGTAGGTAAATGAGCGGTAGAAGTTACCCGGGTTAGGAGACAAAGCGGGCTGGAGATTGCCGGGTTTACCGGTACGGCGCACCATGTTGTAGGATTCAATTCCATTACCCCAAAGTGCAACCCAATATTCCTTGGCAATAACATCCATGCGGGCATCTGTTGTCGTGGCGGCATCATACCGTCCCACCAACACGGCGTTCACGTAGTTGTTAATACCAGTTGCGGAAGGAACAAACGAAGCCGTTACCACCGAGGTATTGAAGTTGATAACCTTGCTGATGGACGCGCGGATTGCCTGATCCAGAAGGGCACGGGCGTTTGCTACACTTCCATTAAGGGTCAACTCAGCTTCAGCACGCATGAAGAGTACGAAGGAACTCATCATGATGGGCAGAATTCCTTTTCCTCGCGCACCTGCAGACAGCGAACCATCACCGGCTCCGGGAGAAGTCTCCGATGTAACAGGTTTGCCATTGTTCGCGTCGAAACGACCGCCGGCCGGATACAATCCGAACGTAGTCTTTTTCAACCCGTCGGGAGGCGTTCCTTCTGCACTCAGGTGGTCACGACCCCAATAACCCTCAGGGAGCTGGCAATACGCTGTTCCCGGAGGATAATGGGAGGGCGGGTTACCAATGTAGGGGAATACGGGGATCGAACAGGTTAGTTCATTTACGTCCGTTGTAGGAGATGTCACCTGGCGGTAGAAGTAGTACCGGATGCGGGGGTCCTTCAGGCCCTTGGCGTCATAAAGCTCCTTCATGTAGGAGTTTGAGAAGTAAGGACCGGCGCTGGTCAGGTAGCTTCCGTAGAACCACGGATGGTAGGTGTTCGGGTTGCTCTGGCTGTTGGCGGGTGTTGCAAACTGGAAGTCATCGGCCGCACTGCTGATCATGTCATTGGCAGTTACGAGCGCATTGATTGCCGTTGTCGAACCAGCTGCGTCAATCAGGCGGCGGTTCAGGTGCCACTTCAGCAGCAAACTGTTGGCAGCCTTTCTCCACTTCGCCGCGTTAGCTCCGTAGAACATATCCTGCGTGGGCTTAGCTGTTCCGCTGGTTACCGCATTCAGATCAACAACAGCACCATCCAACAACGCTTTCACGTCATTATAAATAGTTGCGTCATCATCAAGTGCAGGATTGAACTCGGTCGTATTGAACGCTTGTGAATAGGGTACTTTGCCAAAATAATCCACCAACGTCATCAGCACATAGGCCTTCATTACCTTGACGGAACCCTGGTAAAACGCGTTATACTCGATATCGGTGGTTGCCGGGTTCTCCGTTGTTTTGCTCAACAAGAGATTGGCGTTCACCATAATATCCGAGTACGCGCCCGTCCACAAACCATTGAAGGAGTTTGCGGTATAGGCGTTTTCATACGTCGAGCCAAACATGGCCATCATGCGGGTATTATCCATCCCATACTGCGTAGCGTTCAGGAAGAAACCGGCAAAGTTCAATTGTACCGTGTTAAAGATGTACTCATTGCTTGCCTGTTCCGGTGAAAGCGCTGACGGGTTGTTCAGGTTATCATCCAGACCACTGGTGCAGGCTGAGCCAATCAACAAGGCAACAGCAAGTACCCCTTTGGTCATATAGCTAACTATCGATTTGTTTTTCATGGTATTCATCGGTTTAGGCTTAGAAGGTAAGTCTGATCATACCGCCAAAACGACGCGCACTGGGACCGGTGAACATGTCAAATCCGAGACCGTTACCTACACCCGTGCTCAACACGTCCGTATCAAAGTTGATCTCCTTGGGGAAGTTCACCGCCTTGAACCAGAGGTTCTGACCGGAAACGCCCAAGGTAACCCGCTTGAACGGAGTCTTTTGAACGATTGACTGAGGAAGCTCATAGTTGAGCGTTACGTCCCTCAAACGAATGGTTGTGCCATCGTAGATCTGGAGGTCGCTGGGACCGAAGGCCACGTTGTTGAAATAAACACCGGCAGCCGTGATCTGGATATCGTTCGGGATGTATTCACCGGTAGGACCTGTGGGGTTCTGCTTAACACCCGGCAGCACGAAGGTGCGATCGTGGTCGAAATCCACAAACTTGGATACGCCGCGACCGATCAGGGTTGCTGTGGTTGCTGACCAGATGTCACCACCTTGACGGTATTCCATTTGCACGTTCAATGTGAACCCTTTGTACATAAAGGTGTTGAACAGGGAAGCGTTCCACCACGGGTTCGGATCGCCAATTCGCTTGATATCATCGGAGAAGGTATAATAACCATCACCGCCAACGATACGCTGTCCGGATACCGGATCGCGGGGTACATACGTACCATAGATCACGTTGTAAGGTTCACCAGCCACCGCATAATTACCCAGGTCGGAATAGGCACCACCTGGAATCTGTACGCGGGTAAGTCCACCACCCAACTTGTCGATAACGGAGCGATACGCCCACCAGTTCAAGGTGATATCCCACTGGAAGTTCCCTATCTTAAGAGGGGTACCACGCAAGGACAATTCAATACCCTTGGTAGAGCTCTGACCAATGTTAATCCGAGTCACGGTATAACCCGTTGCCGGGTCCAGGGGAGCATCCGTAATCAGGTCTTTGGTCTGGCGCTGGTAGAGGGAAAGGTCCATTCCCAAGCGATTCTTCAGGAAGCTGCCTTCGATACCGAATTCCACTTCAGAGAACAATTCAGGACGGAGGTTCGGGTTGCCCAGGCGATTGGACAAGGAGTTGGATACAACAGGCGTTCCACCTGCATCCAGGAAGGAACGAGGGTTGGAATTCAACACGTTGCGTGTTCCATAAGCCTGGGGATAGCCAGCAGATGTACCATAGTTGATACGGACCTTGATCTGGTTGATTTGGTCCGATTCAAAACCAAAAGCCGTTGTCGGGATGAAACTTAAGCTAACCGAAGGATAGAAGATCCCCTGGTTGGCCTTTTCCACAGTCGACTTCTGGTCGTAGCGGCCCTGAAGGTTCAGGTAGGCATAGTCCTTATAACCGAGGGTAGCCGTACCGTAGTAACCGTACAACTGAGTCTTCTCGGAGTAGTTGAGGTTTCCACCCGTAAAGCTGTTTACGTTTGAGTGGGTCAGGAAGTTGGAGTGGTTCATGAAACCAAACACCACTTGCTGCTGGCTCTCCATGCCGTCCTGCACATAATTGTCCTGGCGGCTTTGCATACCAACTACAAAATTCAGGTTGAAATCCTCGTTAAGGTCCTTGTTGTAGGAAACAAAGATATCGTGGTTCCAAATTGTGTTTTGTCCTGTGACCGAACGATACAGACCCAGGATGTTCTGAGGACCACCCTTGTTGATCTTGTACTGCTGATACTCGGTGTAGGTATCCAGACCCACGCGATAGGTGATGTCAAGTCCTTCCATGATCTTGTAG